>DZDI01000041.1 GCA_022730455.1 Phycisphaera mikurensis
GCCCACAACCCCTTTGCCCACCGTCAATCCTAACTTGTAGGTGTGACAGAGCACTGGTGCCGCTAACATTCCTACGCCCGGGGGATATTTTGCGTAAACGTGGCCGTCGGGCAATTGCACCATCATGGCACCAACGAATTGGTAAGGATTCCGCGGTATATAGTAAAGCCGTCCATGCTGTGCCAATTCCCGCCCAGTCGTCATGTAGCCATTTTGGTCTACGCCGGGATGAGCCGGGACGAAAAAGACCGCCAGTAAAACACCATAGGCAATAACCATCACGCCAAGCAGCAGCAGGCCCGTGCGGCCACCTGCTTGGTGTGTGGTAGGCTCATTCATATGAGGTATTGCTGTCACCGATTCATATCCAATTCAACTATGGACAACACGCATGAAACCGCGTTTCGTTGCGGGCCATAATCATTTTTACGTGGTACATGCCATGACGACGAGGTCCGCCGCAACCCAGCAATTACATTGGACAGACTCCTCGGTGCGCAGCGCCGGCCAGGGTATGTAGAAGATATTGCGGCGGGGGGGCAAGTTCACCAGCAGGACTTTGCCGGGGACGCGGGCATTCCCGGTTGCAGCTTCTATTGCCGTCGGCAATCCTGCCGGCCGGCTATTTTACTTATAATGGATGCTGCCACGGCCTCCGGCGATCCGTCAGCTTGAACGACGATGTCCGCAGTGGTTGAGTAGATGTCCCGGCGCCTGGCCAGCAACGCTTTAACCTCATCCAAGCCTCCGGAAGAGGTGAGATTCGGCCGCGAAGCACCCGATGCGCTGTCATCGCTGATCCTTTTCCAAAGCACTTCCGCCGGGGCATCGAGCCAGATCACCATTCCACACGCCTTGAGCCTTGTGACATTTTCCGCCGCAGTTACCGCTCCGCCCCCGGCACTAATAACTGCCCCTGAGTGACCCGCTGCCTTTTTAACTGCTTCCGATTCGAGCTTTCGGAACAGCGGTTCCCCTCCCATATCAAATATTTCCTTAATGGTCATACCAGCCTCCCGGGTCACCATAACATCCGTATCGAGAAATACCTTGCCGAGCATCTCTGAAAGTATCTGGCCCACTGTGCTTTTGCCGCTGCCACGAAAGCCGGTCAGGACAATGGAGCCGGTTAGTCCCAATCGAACGGAAAAATTGGTTGAGTGTGTATTCATCAACAAGCTCGCAGTGGTTTCCGATGGGGCATGCTTTTAGTTACGCGGTAGATGCCATCGGTAAAAACATCCGTTCAAGAAACCGGTAATTTGGGCGATTCAGGCTTTCCGACGACTACTCGGCTTATCGGCCACACGCATCGGATGGTGGTGCCGGCATTCACCTGACTTTCCAATTCTACTACGCCGCCCATGCCCGCCACCGCATGTTTTACGATGGCGAGGCCAAGTCCGGTGCCGCGATCCGCTCCGCCGCGGCTGCGGTTTACAGTGTAAAAACGTTCAAACACCCGCTGGCGGTCTTCCGGTGGTATGCCGCAGCCGGTATCCTTCACCTCCAATATTAAAAATTCCTCACGGTCGGTGCCTTCCCCGACGCCCGCGCGTGCCAAGGGGCCGCGGTGGCCCATGCCCGTGCGCGTCTGCCGGTATGATCGGACGGTGACGGAACCCTGGCTGGTGAATTTAATACTGTTGTCGACCAGATTTTTAAGGGTCAGCAAAATCAGCCTTTCGTCGCCGCGCATGACCGCCGCATCGGACGCAATATCAAATTGCAGTTCGATATTCTTCTGGGTGGCCATCGCCTCGAAAATTTGCGTCAGCACGTTTTGCAACTCCGTCAGCTTGATCAAATCTGTTCGCACCAGCGCATTGGGGTCTTCAGTGCGCGACAGGTCCAGCAAATCCTGCACCAGCAGTTGCAGTCGCGAAACGTGGCCCTCAATAATATCCATGCATCTTTTAACCGTCGCATGGTCATCAATGCCTGCATCCAGTACCGTCTCGACAGCAGCGCGAATACTTGCCAGCGGTGTGCGCAACTCATGGCTGGCATTGGCGGAAAAATCTGCCTTCATCCGGGTACTGGCGATCCATTCTGTCTGATCACGGAACGTCAAAATGATGCTGCTGTGTGCATCGCCGGCCGCTGAACCGGAGGCGAGCACTTCAACCGAACGCGGGCGCCCGTCCACCAAAAGTTTAATATGCCGAGTGCAGCCGAAGCCGCTTTCTCGCGTTGTGCGGATCAGTTCGTTTACTCCCGTCTCGCGAAAGAAATCACTTAGAGTTTCCCGCCGGTTATTTTCTGACGATGGTGCGCTGCCGGCGCCATGTGGCAGCAACGCTTGCCGCCCAATATCACCCATCCAGGTAATCAGTCGTGAATTACAGCGGACTATCCGATCTTCGGAGTCGACAATGGTTACCGGTTGATCAATATGCTCAAGCGTAGATTCCAACAACCTGGATCGAAACTCCGTATCCTGCCTGTCTTTTTCACGCTGCTTGGTCAGGCCGGCGAAAAGGGCGTAAATTTCCTGCAGATCGGCATCTGCCCAACGCCGCAGCACCACGGCGTCCGCCCCTGTGTCCGCTGCCCACGCCTGTGCAAATTTACGCAGTGCCCGTAAATCACGTCGCCGCCGACGTTCGTCCACAAAAAGGCTTGCCGCCAGAATCGCCAGGCCGATGGCCAGTATTCCTACAACGATGGTCAGAACGCTTGAAATCGGCATAATTAGCCTGAAGACTCCGGCAAAAATCCATAATCCTTTGCCCCCTACCCATACCACCATTATCATACCGTAGCATTGTAGTTGTCAGCAGGAACGCGAAAGATATGGCAAAGCGGATTTGGTTAGATGGCAAGTTGGTCGATTCACAATTGGCATCTGTCAATGTATTTGATCATGGAGTGCTCTACGGCGATGGAGTTTTTGAAGGGCTGCGCCAATATGCTGGCCGCGTATTCAAGTTGGAAGAGCACCTCCGCCGCCTGTTTGATTCCGCCAAATCCATCCGGCTGCCCATTCCTTACACGCGTGGGGAGTTGGCACACGCCATCCAGCAAACCACAGACGCCAATAACCTTACCGACAGCTATATTCGCCTGATTATCACGCGCGGCGTCGGAGCCTTGGGCATCTCGCCGCTTAATTGCGCCAAACCTACCGTGGTGATCATTGCGGATCTCATTAAAATGTATTCGGAAGAAACCTACCGCACCGGCATGGCCATCATCACCGCGAGCACCATTCGCACCAGTCCGGCCGCCCTCTCGCCCAAAATCAAAAGCCTCAATTATCTCAACAACATTATGGCTAAATGGGAAGCGATCGACGCCGGGGTATCCGAAGCCGTAATGCTCAATCAACTTGGCTATGTGTGTGAATGTACGGCCGACAACATTTTTATCGTACGCGACGGGGTGCTTTTTACGCCACCCGAAGAGAGCGGCATTCTTCTTGGCATTACCCGTGGCACGGTTATTGAATTGGGCTCCAAAAATGATATTCAGGTCCGCCAAGTCAACCTGACACGCCACGACTTGTACACAGCAGACGAATGCTTTTTGACCGGCACCGGTGCCGAAATTGTGCCGGTTACCAGCATTGATCGCCGCGCCATCGGGAATGGATATGTCGGCCCGGTCACTCAATCGCTTACAGAGGCCTTCCATCAGGAAGTGCGATCAGCCTCCGTCAGTCCGCTTCCTGCCGCGGTCTGAATGCGGCCTTTCGGCACCTGTCAAAATAATGGGCGCAGAAAAGCCAAGCTTTTCCGGGCGGCTTCCTCCGGGTTAGCGGTGTGCGTGTATAGTTCAACGGTGGCAAAACGGTCGTAGCCGATGCGTTTCATGGCCCGCGCAATGGCGGCAAAATTGACCGTGCCGTCACCCGGTATCAAATGGTAGTGCTTGCGTCCGGGAAGGTCTTCCAAATGGCAATTCCATATGCGCCCTTGCAGCATCTGAAGCGCATGCGATGGCTTCTCTCCCAGCACAATGCTGTGGCCTAGGTCCAGATTGGCACCCAGACGATCGCTTCCCACCCTGCCAATGATCTCCCGTAATTCATGCGCCCACTCCACGAGCAATAGTGGTTCACATTCAATGCCTACATCGATGCCCAGACGCTCGGCTTTCGCCATGATTGGCTTGAGCGATTCCAGCAGTTGTCTCAACGCCGCATCCGGCGGCATCTCGGGAAGCGCTTTCCCGCTGGTGATGCTGATGTTTCTGGCGCCCACCATTCGCGCAAATTCCAGCGTGTGAAGGATTAAGCCAATGCGGTCGCGACGCAGCCTCGCACGTGGCGATACCAGCGATGGTTCAAAAAACGGTTCCGGCGGGGGATTCTTCCAATACCCGAAGGTGCAGTTGGCGTTTATGTTGGACACTTGCAGTTGCGCTTTATCCAGCGCCCGGACTATAGCGACTGTTTCCGATCCCGGCGCTTTAGGGTACCAGTGCGGGTGATCCGCCAAAATCTCAATCCCATCGTAACCCAACGCACCAATTGCAGCGATTGCCTGCAGCAGCGTGCGGCGTGTAAAACCATTGCTTGCATACGCCAGTTTAACCTGTGTCTTCATGCCAAAAATATACCCGCGGTAGTTTTTTTAGCATACGATGTGATTCAGGCGTTGTCCCGATTTGTTACTTTTTGACTTACCGCTAAAATTTCCATACTTTGTTGAAAGGATGTTCTCATGGACCGACTTTTTGAATTACCCTTGGCGGATTGCAATCTGCCGCTGGATTCTTCCCACCAGGAATTGGCCACCGAGGCGATGGAATCTGGCAAGGCCATTTTCTTGCCGCAACTGGTATTTCAGTTTCATGATGACGAGAAAAAATTTCTTACGCCCGCATGGAGCAACGGGGCTGCGAAAAACATCAGTTATGATTCCGCCACCGGCAGGATTCAAGGCATGGATGGTCAGTCGGCCGATAAAGTGGCACTGGCCAATATGCTGCAACGCTACGCCGATTTTACCACTGCACTGCTGCACAACCTATTTCCGCGCTACAAGCCGGCATTAATTCGCGGCCGCACCAGCTATCGGCCGGTGGAGATAAAAGGTCGGGTGGCAAAAGTCACCAAAGATGATACTCGCCTGCATCCGGATCAATTTCCAGCCCGGCCCGTGCAGGGCAAACGAATTATTCGGGTCTTCTGCAACGTTAATCCGCATGGTAAAGGACGCGATTGGCGCATTGGCGAACCATTTGCTGGTTTTGCACAGAAGTTTTTTCCGCGACTCAAAGCTCCGTTTCCTCTATCGCTGGATGTGCAGTATTTACTGCGCGTGACGCGCAAACGCCGCACCCTTTACGACCACTACATGCTGCAACTGCATGATCAAAGCAAAATGGACGATCATTACCAAAAAACCGCACCGCAGACGGCCTTCAGCTTTCCCGCGCAATGCACTTGGCTGTGCTTCACCGATGAGGTACTCCACGCCGTGGATGCAGGGCAATATCTGCTGGAGCAGACCTACCTTTTGCCCGTCGGTGCTATGCGCGATCCGGAAAAATCGCCCCTGCGGGTATTGGAACGCATGGCCAATCGGCCTCTGCTGTAAGGCACCGCCGCCAGCTGTGGCCGCCGCTGCTTTGCCATCGGCCGATCATTGGTCGGTGGTACAGAGGCTGATGCCGAGGACCCGGAGTTTATGGACAATCGAAAATATCCGCCGGTGGCAACGGTGGATGGCCGAGCAGGCCAAAGGCATCTGGCGGCTTGCACCGTTTGACAGGTAAAACTCAGGCGATGGAGTTGTTATTCAAACATCTTCAACTGGTGCCGCTCCAGACCGAATTTGCTTACGGAGCTGTCGACGGGGATGGGATATTTACCTGACCAGCAAGCCGTGCAGTAATGATCTGCCGGTTGCCCCAACGCTCCCAGCATTCCTTCCAGTGAAAGGTATGCCAGCGAATCGACTTCAATAAATTCACGGATCTGATCGACGGTGCGGCCATTGGCAATGAGCTCCGTCGGTGTTGGAAAATCAATACCGAAAAAACAGGGGTGTCGAATGGGCGGGCAGCTTACCCGCATATGAATTTCCTTCGCACCCGCGCGCCGCAGCGCCAGTATCTTGCCCCGTGTGGTAGTGCCGCGAACAATCGAATCCTCCACCACAATGATGCGCTTTCCCCGCACCACGTCAGGTATCACAATCAATTTCATCTGCACTGCAAGATCACGCATCGCCTGCGATGGCTGAATAAAAGATCGGCCCACATACCGGTTGGGCACAATACCTTCCTCAAATGGAATGCCACTCTGCTTACTGTATCCCAGCGCCGCCGACCGCCCGCTGTCCGGGATCGGTATGACGATGTCGGCGTCCACCGGGCTTTCAATTGCCAGTTGACGCCCCATTTTTTGCCGCACACTTACCACGGTATCGCCAAAGAGGTGGCTCGACGGGCTGGCGAAATAGACATGCTCAAAAGCGCAGTGGGCCGGCTGCGACCGCGATGCCGTGAAATATCGGCTCTTGAGTTCGGTGCCGGTGATATCTATGGTGACAATTTCGCCAGGTTCCACTTCGCGAACATAAGTCGCCTGAATACTGGCCAGTGCACAGGTTTCTGAGGCCACACAGTAATACCCGTCGCGGGTTTTGCCCACCACCAGAGGACGAAACCCCCATGGATCGCGGGCAGCCTCAAGGCGGTCGCGAAACAAAAACACAAAGCTGAATGCACCTTGGAGGTGATTGAGCACATGCCCCAGCGGATCGGGTTTATCCTGATGGGTCGGTTTGGCCAGCATGTGAATGACAATTTCGGTGTCGCTGGTGGAATAGAAAATATGGCCAAATTTTTGATATTCAGCCCGCAGCAGCGTGGCATTGATCAGATTGCCGTTATGGGCTACCGCAACTTGGCCATCAATATATTCTTCTAAGATGGGTTGGGCGTTGCATTTTCGATTGGAACCGGCCGTGGAGTAGCGCACGTGGCCAATGGCCCCCTTGCCCGTCAGTTCCTTGAGCACGGATTTATTAAATACATCAGCGACAAGACCCAAGCCGGTATGGGCCGAGATGGATTGTCCATCGGTAGCCGCAATACCGGCGGATTCCTGTCCGCGATGCTGCAGGGCATAAAGGCCGTAATAGCAGCGTTCAACAGAGTCCGCTGGCCCCATAACGCCAAAAACCCCGCATTTTTCCTTTTTCTCATAGTCGGAGCTATCGGTGTAACTACCCTCAGGAGGCGTGAATTGCTCCAATGATAGGCGTTTGCGCGATACGCAACGGGCATCCGGCATCTCTTGGGCCATAGTCAAAAACCTCCACCAGCGCCAACGGGCGTCACCGACACCGCACCATTATAGTCGGGCTTAGCCAATCGCAAACATAAAATTTGCACATCTCTCACGGATATGGATTCGCCATTCGTCATCGCTAACCAATTGGTTGGACAAAACAGCCAAATCCGTGTTAGCCTTACAGCGACGAGGGCATATTTTGTGAGCCGATATCGAAAATGCCTATGTCGTGGATGCCGTTTTGCAGAGTGGTATGACCAAAGTTGAATTAAATCCAATGGTTTCAAATGCTTCCGGAACGTCAGGGGAGATTGCCGCACGCTTTTTCAACCGCGACTTGAGCTGGCTGGATTTCAATTACCGCGTTCTCCATGAGGCCGAAGATTCACGCAACCCTCCGCTGGAGAGATTAAAGTTTTTAGCTATATTCGCCAGCAATAACGATGAGTTTTTCATGAAGCGTATGGTCGGTCTCAAGCATCAGGCTATGCTCCGGCCCACCGAAGTGGGTGTGGACGGGCTTACCCACCGTCGCCAATATGAATTCATCCGTCGCCGCGTCGATGAATTGCTGCAACAACAGGATCAAATCTGGAAAGATCAGATCAAACCGCTCCTGCACCGCCACGGCATTATCATTCAGGAGGCCAGCAAGCTTTCAGCCGATCATGCCCAAAAGGCCGGCGAATATTTTCGGCAACATGTATATCCGGTACTCACACCGTTGGCGGTTGATCCGGGTCACCCTTTTCCATTTATCAGTAATCTAAGCTTGTCCGTGGGTGTTCTCCTTTCGCAACCGGGACAGATCGATCAGCTTTTTGCGCGTGTCAAGGTGCCTCGTCTTTTTCCGCGCTGGCATCGGATGGACAGCAACGGCCACAGTGTTTTTGTCCCCCTTGAGAGCCTCATTGAAAGCCAGCTTGGCCTGCTCTTCCCTGGTATGCGGATACATGAAACCTGCCGGTTTCGCGTGACCCGCAATGCCATTGTAGCCAAAGACGCCGACGACGCCGAAGACCTGCTTGAGGAGGTGCAGGAGCAATTGCGAGCACGCCGTTTTGCAGAAACGGTCCGAGTTGAAGTATCCGCGCATATGTCCGCTGAGATGCGTCAGTATCTCACCGACGGTCTTGAAGTAACCGGTCAGGAACTTTATGAGGTACCCGATCCCGTCGGCGTTTCAGACTTGATGCAAATGGCGGCCGTGCCGCGTCCTGATTTGAAACTTCCACCTTGGAAACCGGTTTGCACGCCCCCACTGACCGATCCGGACGCCAATATATTTGCCATCATCCGGCAGGGTGATGTCCTGGTTCACCATCCGTACGAGGGTTTCAGCAGTTCCGTCGAACGGTTCCTTCTCTCCGCTGTGGATGACCCCAAAGTGCTGGCCATAAAAATGACCCTCTACCGCACCAGCGGCGATTCACCGTTTGTTGCGGCACTGGCCCGCGCTGCGGAATCGGGCAAGCAGGTTGCAGCACTGGTTGAACTTAAAGCCCGCTTTGATGAGGAAAGTAATATCCAGTGGGCACAAGCCCTTGAAAGCGCCGGCGTGCACGTTGTTTACGGCATGCTGGGTCTCAAAACCCATACCAAAATTGCGCTCATTGTACGCCAGGAAGATGATGGATTGCGATCCTATGCCCACATCTCCACGGGCAACTACAACAGTCGCACCGCCCAGTTGTACACCGATCTGGGAATCTTCACCTGCCGCGAGGATATCTGTGCCGACATTGTCGATCTGTTTGCCTATCTCACCGGCCGATCACTAAAAGTTGAATACCGTAAACTTCTGGTGGCACCGGTCAACATGCGACGACGCTTCCTGGAACTTATCGACCGTGAAATTCAACACGCCCGCGATCAGCACCCCGCTCGGATCATCGCCAAAATGAATGCGCTCGAAGACATGGAAATAATTGAAGCGCTTTATCGCGCCAGCCAGGCTGGCGTAGATATTGACCTCATCGTACGGGGATTCTGCTGCCTCAAGCCGGGTGTCGAGGGACTCAGCGATCGCATTCACGTCTGCAGCATTATCGGAAGGTTTTTAGAACATTCACGAATGTTCTGGTTTTTAAATGGTGGACAGCCTGATGTGTTTATGGGTTCCGCCGACTGGATGAGCCGCAACCTTTCCCACCGCGTTGAAGCCGCCACTCCCGTCGAAACTCCAGCACTCGCCCGGCGCATCGAGGAAATTCTCAACATCATGCTGACCGATCGGCGGCAGGCTTGGGATTTGTCACCGCAGGGCACGTGGATTCAGCGCCAGCCACTGGACGCCGCAACCGAATTGGGTACCCATGCACTGCTTATGGAACTTGCCGAGCATCGTCAGCAAAGCGGACTGACGAAATAAGCAAAACTCATGGGCGACGGCTATTATTGCCATCCACAATATGGGCGGCATCTCCAGCGTTGAAACCGCCAAATTAAGCAAATAATAAGCATGCAACTGACTGATGAATCTATATGTTGGATGTTAGGCCGTTGCGTGTCCGGCGCCGTTTGGCCGGAGCGCATCAGCCCTTTGCCATGGAGGCGGCTATGGAGGCGAGACAAATCACTTCTCCAGCGCAAAGACGCAGTCACGCCCGGTGGGGGGTGATCACGCTTACACTGCTTCTTTCAGCCCTCTCGGCTTCGGCTGTGCAAATCTCGCGCGAGTTGGGCACCGTCTTGATGAACCAGGAATATATCGGTACCCGCATCCACGACATTGGCCATCTGCAAAATGCAGCGATGCTTTTAGTGCAATCACCACCTGGTACATATTCACCCCGTAGCCAGGTAGTTACAGATGCAGCCTTGGCGCTTCGCCAAGATTTAAAATCCATGCCGCCGTCCAGCAGATATGACATTGAGCGGGCCGGCAAGTTGATCCGCACCATCGTTCGGCCATCAGCTCGTCGCCAAACCAAATCGTATATTCGGCGTCAACAAAATGAATTGTTATTGGCAATCAATCCCATAAACGCACAGTTGCAGCGTTCCGTGACCTTGGCACACAAGGCATCTGACCGGGCATTGCATAAACTCCGCTGGTGGGGGACCGCCTTTGGAGTGGTGCTTCTTGTTACCTTGACCGTCTTTTTGCTGCGTCTCTTCGTGCAGGCCGCATCGCAACGTCACGTCGTGAAAGATATGGCGCGTGAATTGCAACGCGACCCGCTCACCGGCTGGGCCAACCGCGCAGTGTTTATTGACGCCATCGATCGCGGGCTCTCCCAAGCATCGCGCTCCGCCCGACACGCAGGCATTCTCTTCCTCGATTTAGACCGATTCAAAATTATCAATGATCGTTTCGGCCACGCCGCTGGTGATGAAGTGTTGCGCCAGATCACCGGTCGCTTTTCCACGGTTATACGCGCCGGCGATCTTCCCGCCCGCGTCGGCGGTGACGAATTGGCCATCTTTATGCCCGATTTACCCGATGATGCCGCTGCTGCTGAACTCGCACGTCGCCTCGTTGCATGTCTCAATGATCCAATCACGGTAAATGGTCTGTCTATACACGCCGGGCTAAGTGTCGGCATCGCCATCTTTCCCGCCAATGGACATTCAGCCGCAGAGCTTCTCAATGCCGCCGATCAAGCCATGTACCGCGCTAAACGGCAGGGGGGTGGTTACGCGTACTACACCGCGGCAGTCACTGCCCAGGTGGTCCGGCAACGGCAATTGGCCAGAGACCTGCACCGCGCCGTTGGCGATGATCAGCTATTTTGCATCTTTCAGCCTATTTTCGACGCTAAAACCCATTACCCCGTTGCAGTTGAAGCCTTGGCTCGGTGGCGTCATCCCGACTTGGGCATAGTGGCGCCGGGGGATTGGATCTCACTGGCAAAGCGCGCAGATTTGCTCGCCGGCTTTACTCCAATCATCTTTGAGCATGCCTTGAAAGAATTGCCCTCTTGGAAAAAATTAGGCTGGTTCCCCCGGGTTTCCATCAATCTCTCCGCGGTAGAGTGCCTCAACCCTGATTTGCCCGCCATCATCTCGGACGCCCTGCAAAAATTCTGCCTCAAGGGATCCGATGTCGAGCTTGAAATGACCGATAATCTTCTCGCACTACCCGCCGCCATCAAAACGATCATGCAATTAAAAAAACTCGGTGTTGGTCTGGTGATGGATGACACCAGCGGTGGATATCCGAGTTTGCCTGCCATGCATCGGCTGCCGCTTGACCGCGTCAAAGTCGATCGCACTGGCATTGGTTCCTTGGCTCAATCTTCTTCGGCGCTGGAGCTTCTCGCCGCGTTTGTCGCGCTAGCCCATCGAATGCAGTTGCAGGTCATCGCCGAAGGTATTGAAACTGAGGCACAGGCCAGCGCGATTCTCTCCGCCAATTGCGACTTACTCCAAGGGCATTACTACGCCCCCGCTCAAGATGCCGATTTGTTGCGGCGGCGCATCGAACAGCTTGCCATCGGCGGACAACCAACCTTCGTCGGTGGGTAATATGGCATCCCTTGGGAGCGTGCAAAGGATTGGGTGGGCTTTGGCACCACGGGTGATCTCATTCATACACGCAGTCTTAATGCGGGACACGGGGTTTATCCCCGTGCATGTGTTAGCCGGCGCAATGGTTGTCGCAACCTGGTGTACGCTGTGCATGAACCAATGGCTATCACTCATGGGGATGATCTCCCTAAATCGACCAACCAATTAAGGCTGCGGTATGATTGAGGTAGTTGGTTCTTCGGCAGAAGTTACCATGATCGGCGGGATAAATACATGAAGCTGGAAAAATTTTCGATGGGCATCGGCGATCGATTTGGTCATCAGGGCCGTGCCCAATTGACGGCGTTTGTGTCTGCCGCCAAACGCGGTGTACATGTCACGCCGGTTTGGAATAAGTCCAATCGCGAGCATCTTATTGTTCGCAGCAAGCCAGCGGCAGTGCGGGCCGAAGCCGACGATGCAGTCAGTGAGCTTGGCTGGACGGGCGCCTATCGGGTTGATGCCGATCATATCGGCATGGCGACGGTCGATCATTTCCTGTCGGTCAGCGATTTTTTCACCATCGACGTGGCCGAATTTATCGGTCAAGGCTCGCATGAATCGGGGGCCGATGACCTTCTAAAGTTGCTCCGCAAAGTCGGCTTACGTCCCGCCATCGCTGGCTTAAGTACGCCGGTGGAATTGACTCACGAAAAAATAACTGATATTGCTCACAAATATCTTGCGGCCGTGAAAGAAGCCGGGCGCGTATACCGTCATATTGAAAAAGCGCGGGGACGGGAGAACTTCATCACAGAGGTGTCCATGGATGAAACCAATCATCCGCAGACGCCTGAAGATTTATTGGTAATCCTCGCGGCGCTGGCCTGCGAGGGGATACCGGTTCAAACCATTGCACCCAAGTTCACAGGGCGGTTCAACAAAGGTGTGGATTATCAGGGCGATCTGGCGGTCTTTGAGCGGGCATTTAATGACGATCTCGCAGTGGTCGCATTTGCTGCATTGCATTTCGGCTTGCCGGAAGAACTTAAACTCAGCATCCATTCCGGCAGCGATAAATTTTCCATCTATGCACCCATTAACAAAACTGTGAAGCGGATGAATTGCGGACTGCACATCAAGACGGCCGGCACCACCTGGCTGGAAGAAATTGCAGGCCTTGCAGCCGTGGGCGGAGATGGTTTAACTTTCGCCCGAGAGCTTTACGCCGGTGCGATGGATCATCTTGATGAACTTTGCACCCCATATGCCAGTGTGATTGATATTGACCGTACCGCTCTGCCGTCGTTGCAAAAAGTCAAATCCCTCACTGGCGAAGCGTTTGCTGCGATGATTCGGCACAATCTGCAATGCCCGGCATACAACCCGTCGGTGCGTCAACTGCTCCATGTGGCATACCAATTGGCCGCCAATGCGGGCGACCGCTACACGTCGCTGCTGCATCAATATGCCCAACCGATCAGTGAAGCAGTTACTGAAAATATTCTGGATCGACATCTGATGAAAATATTTGCCTGAAACGCGGCTAACAAGGATCGCTTCAATCGCTGCATGGCATAAACCGGTGAGGCACGCCTCTTGCTACAAGCCGCTGCCCGTGGAAGGATGGAAAGGCCAACATGGCAGGGGCAATTGGACATGGCCGGTCAAGGTCTTTACCATGCTGTCCACCGAGTTAGTTTCATATTATTTATCTGGCGAGGATATATGACCAACCGAAATTCATCTGCTAACCTACCGCGTCGAGATTTTGTCAAACTTTTAAGCGCTGCAGCCGGCGCATCGATTGCATCGGCGTGGATAACGAATGCTCCTGTGGCAGATGCCATGGGTAATACCGTTAGCCAGCGGCGACCGATTCGTTTGTCCGCCATCAGCGGCCTGCAGAAAGTCGATATGGTCCGGCCGCTGATCGGTACGGGTTGGCATGGGCACATGTTTCCCGGTGCCACGGCTCCATTTGGCCTCGTGCAACTCAGCCCCGATACGGCCGGTATCTCGGAGCCTGAATGGAATGGGCGTTGGGACATTTATCGCTGGGACCACTGCTCGGGTTATCACTACCCGGATGACACCATTCTGGGTTTCACGCACACTCACCTGCAGGGTACGGGGGCCAAAGATTTGGGGGATATCTTGCTTATGCCCATCGTGCAGGACGCCAATTGGGGGTGGAATGCCGGTCACCCGGGTAATGAACATGAGGCCCAGATAACCCATTTGGGTTACGACACCGGCTGGGTGCCACGCCATGGCAATCACGCCTATGCATCTCGGTTTTCACACGATCGCGAAACTGCCAGCCCCGGCTATTACGCCGTAGACCTCCTTACGCCTCAGGTACAGGCTCAACTCACTGCGACGACGCGCTGCGGCATGCATCGGTACTCTTTTGCCGATGCACCAAGTGATAAAAACCGCGGCGTAATTCTTGATCTGGTACACGGCCTTGGGTGTACCGTCTATCACGCTCGGCTTAATATTGAAAGTGCCACACGCGTGACTGGTGTACGCTTCACCCATGGTTGGGCTGCCGACAAAAAAGTATATTTCATTATTGAATTTTCCAGACCGTTCACGCATCTTGATGTCAGCGTCAATGGTGCGGTCCACAAGGCCGCCGTCGGGGATCACTTCAGCGGCGTCCAACTTAAGGCTATTTTTAATCACACCGCTGATCTCACCGATATGACCATTCGCGTGGGCATTTCGTGTACTGGCATTCGTGGTGCCCGGAAAAATCTCAGGGCGGAGATACCCCACTGGAACTTTGACGCTGTCCGCGGCGATACCCAAAAACGCTGGCAAAACGCCCTGGGATCCATTACCGCTGAATTACCCGACACCGATCTTTCGGAAACGTTCTATACGGCCGCATACCACGGTATGGTGGCACCAGCCACGTTTAACGATGTGGATGGTACCTACCGCGGGGAAGATGGACGCAATCATGTACATCCTGGCTTTACCAATTACACCACCATGTCCATTTGGGATATTTACCGCGGCGAATTTCCGTACATGATGTTTACCCAGCCTCATCGCATCAATGATGTTATCAATACGCTGCTCGTAGATTATCAGCAGCTCAACCAGCATTCGCTGCCCGTTTGGCCGCTGTGGGGCAATGAAACCTGGTGTATGACCGGGTTCCATGTGGTGGGCATGATCGCGGCGGCGTATGTGCGCGGCTTCCGCGGCTATGACGTGGAAAAAATATACGCCGCCATGCGCGATACCGCTTTGATGGGCGCTACGGCCAACGGTAACAGAGACCTGCAGGCTCAGTTCCGAAAACTGGGGTTTGTTGCCTCAGCCCCCCAACAGCAAAGCGTATCCAGAACATTAGATTTTTGTTATGACTACTGGTGCGTCGGAGCCATGGCCGACATGCTTGGCAAACAGGATGATGCCAAAGTATTTTATAAACTCGCTCAGAACTATAAAAACGTCTTTGATCCGCAGGTTGGATTTATGCGTGGTAAACTTGCTGATGGACGCTGGCGCGAGCCGTTCCGTCCCGACCAGGAATATTGGTCCGACTACACCGAATCCGATGCGTGGCAGGCGACTTTTAACGTCATGCAGGATGTACAGGGCCTGATTGATCTTTATGGCGGGGATGAGGCGTTTATTGCCAAGCTCGATGCGCTCTTTGCCGCCCCGTCGCGCGTGTATAAATCGCCGCCAGATATCAGTGGCATGGTGGGCCAGGATGCGCAAGGCAATGAACCAAGCAATCATATTCCCTATCTCTACACCTTTGCCGGCGCACCGTGGAAGACACAACATTGGGTACGCCGCGTCGCGGCTCTCTACAACAACACACCGGAGGGTGTCCCCGGCAATGATGACTGCGGCCAGCTTTCCAGTTGGTTTGTGCTCACCGCCTTGGGCTTTTACCCCGTTAATGCGGTCAACGGCGTTTACATCCTTGGTAGTCCGATGGTGAAAAGAGCTGTGCTTCGCGATCCTGTCGGCGGCCATACCTTCAGTATTATTGCTGATCATAACAGCCCCGATAATGCCTATATACGCCGGGCGAAGTTAAATGGAAAAATATTGGATCGGGCGTGGATCACCCATGGCGAAATCCTGGCCGGCGGCGAACTGGAAGTGGAAATGTCCGCCAAACCGGATAAAGACTGGGGTACTGAAAATCGATATCGTCCGCCATCCGGTCTGCTGATGTGATGCGGCCCAACCTTCGCCGGGCTTGAACGCGTTCTCGTGCAGGTTGGTAATCGCCCGCCACATATAGCCGCAGACCTTGTATCCGCGCATTCATGTAAAGCGTATCCAAGTGAGCGTTAAGGTGGAGTCCCCCAATTCTTCGTTACGGCACGACGAGAACTTGCGGGTAGTGGCCACTTTCAGCGCTGCGGGCCGCCATCGCGGATGCAAGCGTGTAGTAATTGCCGCTCTGCACAAGGTATAGCGTGCGGCCACCGACCAGACTGGGCACTACATCCGCAGATACGCCTGCCGATCTAAGCTGACCTGCCAAGGCCATCGCAGATTTGTTGAATAAAAATGCACCATACTGCAGCGCGAAATGATCCACGGCCAGACGCTGCTCGGCATCCCTAGCGGCGGTAGACCCGGGGGCGCTGGCAGCCGCCTGTGATAGCGGTTCCTTGGCCGCCTGCCATTGACCACTGTCCTGCAGGGCAGCGCCATATTTAAAGAGCATCTTCGCCGGTGGGGTACGCCCGTCCATAGCCACAATGGCCGCGCGATAATAAGAGGCAGCCTCTGCGTAGTTCCCACGGGTAAAAGCAATGTCGCCTAAGGCTCTATTTGCCTTTTGCAGCAGTGAGTTCTGACGCGTTAAACTGACAGCCCGCTTGAAAGCCTCCCGGGCCCGGCGAAACTGCCCCTGTGTTTCATGTGAAATACCCAGTAAATAATAGGCATCGTCTAATTGCGAACCGTTGGGGTCGGCGGCTATGTACTCATGTGCTGTGCGGTTGGCTTGCGCATAGTCTTTGGCTGTGTATGCTGAAAAACCCGGCTGCAAGGCCACTGTCGGTTCGCTCACTGGTTGCTGCGCACAGCCGCCCAGCAGCGTTACGCAGGCGCCCGTCCATATCACTGCCAGCAACATCCGTGATGCACCATACATAGTCGATCCTCCTGATCTAAGCAGTTGGTGAGTTATCCGGGTATATGGATGCCATCACTTATGTCGACCACAACCCGGATCAGTTGCCGCATAGACTATGGGCAACGGCGATGGTTGTAAATCAAACATGAGTTCGGGATAAGGAGCCAATAGTTGTAGCCGTTGCGGGCAAATTTTCACCGGTCGTGGAATGAATCGCGGTTAGCAAACGCGCGTACCAGCCCCACCGCTAAACCACCCGCACGCGCGGCTGTACCCACGCGGCATCCTGAAATTTATTAACGCCTTATCCCGAACTGATGTTGAATCAAGGGGAACACGGGATACCGATCGGCGCGGGCCCGCCACATCATTCAACATACCGGCGAGCGGCAGGGTACCCATTTATCTGCAATCTGAAGATTGCAGATAAAAATTCTATGCCGCCGGTTGTTTTGATTGCGCAGCGCTCGGGCTACGTTCCTTCAATCGGGTGGCCTTGCCCGTAAGCTCACGCAGGTAATAGAGCTTGGCTCGGCGTACTTTACTGGATCGCTTTACTTCCACCCGTTCAATCTTCGGCGAGTGCAGTGGAAAAATACGTTCCACACCCTCGTTATTAACGATTCTGCGCACGGTAAACGCATGGTTGACCCCATGCCCCTTTTTCATGATCACCGTACCGCTGAATACTTGAATACGCTCTTTATCGCCTTCGGTAATGCGGCAATACACATCCACCAAATCACCCACCGTGACATTGATCGGGCTGGCCCGCAGATGCTTCGACTCTACATGAGATAAAAGTGCTGACTGCATTTTACTATTCCTTTGTTGCTAAACAAACCTTTACTTAAGCCCGCCCGGCCTGCATCACCCGTATGCGACCGCCAAAATCAGCGGCGCGCTTCCATCACGACCGCGTTTCATATTTACTTCGTCGCCGGACTTAAAATTCCCGCCGACAAATCCGGCCGCAATCGCCCCGTTACCTCTCGTGCCATAGCCTGACGCCAGCGGGCGATTTCCGCGTGGTCGCCGGAAAGCAAAACTTCCGGCACCGATAACCCGGCATACTCCCTTGGACGCGTGTAGTGCGGATACTCCAACCCGCCGTCCACCAGCTCGTCAGCGGAAAACGATTCACTGTGCGGGCTGGCCTCATCGCCCAGCACCCCCGGTATCAATCGAACGACTGCATCCAGCAACACCATCGCCGCCAACTCGCCACCGGAAAGCACATAATCGCCAATACTAATTTCATCGGGCTTAACCAATTGCCCAATGCGTTCGTCAAACCCCTCATAATGCCCGGCCACCAGCATCAATCTCGGTTCCCGGGCCAGTTCCGCAGCCAATTCCTGATTAAGACGCCTTCCGCGTGGACTTAGCAATACCCGTCGGCTCGGTATCGCATCCATTTGCTCCACAGCTTTAATCGCATCCACCACGGGTTGGCACATCAGCACCATGCCCGCACCACCGCCATACGGGCGATCATCCACCTTGCCATGCGGGTCGGTCGTATATTCACGCATCTGATGCAAGTGATAGGAAGCCAGCCTTTTTTCACCCGCCCGCTTGAGGATGCTTGCCGCCAGCACGCCCGTAAACATCTCGGGGAACAAGGTAATGATATCAAACCGCATGCGACGGCCCTAGCCATTCATTCCCGCGTGACGGCTGCTGCCCATCCGCCACGCCTAAGATGCTTAAGACACGGCCGGTGGGTTGCTGTCGGTGGCGTTTACCAGCAAAGCCGCGACCGTTTCGCTCGGCTGAGCCCCAACCTTAAGCCAGTGTTCTACCCGTGCCTTGTTTACCACCACGCGCTTGGCTGCATCTTTAGTAATGGGGTCGTAATAACCCAATTCTTCAATGACTTTGCCATCCCGCGGCGATCGGCTGTCAACTGCGTTGATACGCCAAAAAGCGCGATGTTTGCGACCAAACCGCTTGAGTCTAATCTTTACTGCCACAAAGACCCTCTTGTAACAAACGGCGGATAACCCGCCAAACCATTCCGCTACGCCAACCCACACAACGGTGTCGGTTCCAAGGCAGAAGTTCCCCGCCTTTTAGCGAACCCGGCATTATAACATGCCAAAAAAACCACGCAATCCGGCCAAATCCACCACGATCACACCCTCTGGGCGGCACGTCTTTGGCCCGGCCTCTGCGGCGTTCTCGGGCCTCGGCGACTGATCTTCACCAGCGTGGCCGTCGGCCCGACGCCTTGCATCCGGGGCGTTTCCGGCACATCGCAGCCCTGCTATTACTTGGACAGACTCCCAGGGTTTACTGGGTCCATCTCGTGGGTGGCGACATTGGTCGTATCGGCCGTCGATACGCCAGTGTGTGCTGAAACTGGGTCGAAACCTCCTTTGTGCCATGGATGGCATCGCAGAATCCGTAACAGTCCGAGCCAACTACCACGCCCTAAGCCGCATTCTTCAATGGCCTCAATCGTAAATTGGCTGCACGTTGGTGAAAATCGGCAATGGGCGCCCAGCAGCCCCGAGAGCGTACACTGGTAAACTCGGATCAATCCCACAGCGCATTTCTGAAGTGGGTGACGCGACATAACTCACAGGCCCCCGAGTAAATCGTGCAAAACTGTCTGGTAGTTTACCATCGTCAGGGGGCGGTGTGGCTGCACCATGATGAGGATATCCAACCCTTGGGGAAATTGCTGCTGACTTACCCGGTACGCTTCGCGGATTCGCCGCCGAATGCGGTTTCGCATCACCGCATTGCCGCACCGTTTGCCGATGGACACCACAATGCGCGTGGCGGCATCATCACTGCGACGGAATATGCGCGCCGACAGTGGCCGGTGATGGCGGTGCACCCCTATATCAAAAGACCGCTGGATATCGATTTTGGACCGCAGCCGCTTCGCTCGTCCCAGAGTCAACGCGGCTCGGATATTGCGGTTCGGCTGTGGCAAACGCCCCGTCATAACATTTCCACCGTCTGTGGCGATTGTCAATCCATTTCGTCCTGCCAAAAACATCGCACCCATGCAACGTCGCAAAACTTTGCCAGCCCGGCCGCCTCCCCGCACTACGCCATCGCGGGAGTCGGGTGCAACTGCGTATGGTCGCCCGCGTGCGGCAGCGGATAATTGCGGGTGAACTCGCTTACCTCGATCTGAATCCGCTGGAGCACCGTGGACTCACCGCCACTTGAGGCGGCACGGTCGAACCATTGGGCCACCAACGCCATCTCCGGTTCGCGCAGACCACGCGTCGTCAGGGCGGGTGTGCCAAGACGGACACCCGATGTTTCGGTCGCTTTGCGTGTGTCAAACGGGATCATGTTTTTATTAACAATAATACCCGCCTGCTGCAGCCATCCTTCCACCGCTGCCCCCGTCAGATTGGGATCACGGGCACGCAGGTCTACCAGCATCAGGTGGTTGTCGGTACCGCCCGACACCAGACGGTAGCCACGCGCCATGAGTTCCAGCGCCAAGGCCTGCGCATTTTTAATAATCTGCCGCGCGTAATCCTTAAACTGCGGCTCCAGCGCCTCGCCCAATGCCACCGCCTTGGCGGCAATAATGTGCATCAGCGGCCCGCCCTGAAGCCCCGGAAATACCGCCGAATCAACCTTCTTGGCCCACTCCGCCCGGCACATTGTCATCCCCGAACGCGGCCCACGCAGTGTTTTATGGGTCGTCGTGGTGACGAAGTCCGCATGCGGTACCGGCGATGGATGCGCTCCTGCCGCCACCAGCCCAGCAATGTGCGCGATATCCGACATATGCAACGCACCAACGCTTTTAGCTATCTCTTCAAAACCGGCAAAGTCCCAAATTCTGGCATATGCACTCGCCCCGGTAATGATCAGCTTCGGTTTGTGCTCCTGTGCCAGGGCCCGCACGGCAGCGAGGTCAATTCGTTCCGTTTTGGGATCCAGCCCGTAATGAACCGCACGGAACCATTTACCTGACATATTCACCGACTTGCCGTGGGTTAAATGGCCTCCATGATCCAAATTCAAGCCCATGATGGTATCGCCCGGCGTCAGCGCCGCCAAAAAAACGGCTTGGTTCGCTTGCGACCCCGAGTGCGGCTGCACATTGACATGATCGCAATGGAACAGTTCTTTGGCGCGCTGCCTTGCCAGGTCTTCCACCACATCTACATATTGGCATCCGCCATAGTAACGCTTGCCGGGATACCCTTCCGCATATTTATTCGTCAATACCGAACCGGCCGCCGCCAGCACCGCCGGTGACACATGGTTTTCGCTTGCGATCAACTCCAATGTTGAATTTTGCCGATGCTCCTCATCGGTGATGGCTTTCCACAAAATAGGGTCTTGTGCCTCAATGGGATTCATGATGATGTCGCCTTTCCAATCCATATCAAGGACGCTACGTGTTGCGCCGAACCCTTGATTATAGTATCTGGATGCCAATCGGAAAAACCACCTCTTTTCCCCCTTTGCAGGTGGGAAAATACGCCCATCTGTCGGCAACCGCGTAAATCGCCATGCGGCTCGGATGGCAAAATTATTTTCCGCATGCGGGCGGGATGCTTTTCGTCAGCAGCGATTTGGATTAGACTTTCACAAGTATCCATTCGGGGCGTGGCGCAGTCCGGTTTAGCGCGCTTGACTGGGGGTCAAGAGGTCGCAGGTTCAAATCCTGTCGCCCCGAT
>DZDI01000370.1 GCA_022730455.1 Phycisphaera mikurensis
TATGAAAGTCTTAGTCACTGGGGCGGATGGGTTTGTTGGAAAAAACTTGTGTGTGAATTTGCAGCAGAACCCGGATATAGGAGTGCTTAAGTTTTCGCGCGAGTCGAAATTGACTGATTTACCTAGCCTGGTGGCACAGGTGGATTTTATCTTTCACTTGGCGGGGGTGAATCGCCCGGAAGACCCTGCTGAATTCGTCAGCGGCAATACGGATTTGACCCGTGCGTTGTGCGATGCGGTGATTTCTTCGGGTCGCCCGGTTCCTGTGCTGTACACATCGTCTATTCAGGCGGAGCGCGAGAATGCCTATGGAGTGAGCAAGCGTGGAGCCGAGGAAGCCTTGCAGAAGCTTGCTTTAAGCCATGGTGTGCCTGTGCATTTGTTCCGTCTGCCGAATGTGTTCGGCAAATGGGCAAGGCCGAACTACAACTCGGCGGTGGCGACTTTTTGCCACAATATTGCACGTGATTTGCCTGTTCAGATTAATGATCGCAGTTCGCTGATTCGTTTGGTGTACATCGACGATGTTATCGAGCATTTTGTAGCGGTTATGGAAGGGACACTGGCGGGTGATCCCTTCGTAACAGTTGCGCCTGAATACAGTATCAGCGTGGGCGAGCTTGCCGATTTGCTCCAGACCTTCAAAAACAGCCGGGTCACGCTTGTGACCGAGGCTGTGGGAACGGGGCTAACACGGGCGTTGTATTCGACTTATCTAAGCTATCTGCCACCCGAGTCGTTCACCTACGCGGTGCCAAAATATGGCGATTCGCGTGGGGTGTTCGTGGAAATGCTTAAAACCCACGATTCGGGGCAGTTTTCGTTTTTCACCGCGCATCCGGGTATTACCCGTGGCGGTCATTACCACCATACCAAGACCGAGAAATTTCTGGTTATCAAGGGTAAGGCCTGTTTTCGCTTCCGCCATATCCTGACCGGCGAATTTTACGAGCTGTTCACGGATGGCGACACGCCGGAGATCGTGGAAACTGTACCCGGCTGGTCACATGACATTACCAATGTGGGTGAGGATGAAATGGTGGTCATGCTCTGGGCGAATGAAATCTTCGACCGGGCAAAGCCGGATAC
>DZDI01000167.1 GCA_022730455.1 Phycisphaera mikurensis
CCGCGGGCCTTGTGCCCGCGCGAATACCCCGCGCGAACCCCCGCACGCCGTGTTATTACCGCTCCCCGTATTTAGCCGCGGGCATTGTGCCCGCGCGTTCGTCACCAGAGGTAAGCATCGCTTCGGCTGGAATCTCCTCATCCGGTGCTGCCGTAACGGCGGCTGGATGGAATTTATGAATTTCAATTTCACCATCGCGTATTTGCAGCCATGTGGATGGCAGTTCCGTCCAGCAGCCGCAGTTGACGTATTCAATGGTATGCCGTTGTTTATGGATGGCATGATGCGTATGGCCGCAAATCACCACATCGCATTGGTTATGCTTGGCGTATGCGGTGGAACGGTCTTCCACTTTATCAAGGCAGTGGAGAAAAATTTTCGATCGCGATTTGGCCAGCCGAGCCACATAGTGCCGCCGATCAAGTTTTTGCAGCGTGTTGTATGCGACATCCGCCAGCCAGGTCAGTACCGGGTGATCGTCGATGAAATCATCAAAACGGTGACCATGAAGAACCATGATTTTGCGTCCACCGGAATCAAAAATATATTCTTCGTGCACCTCAACACCCAGCAGATGCGAAATGATCTCGGCAGGACCATCGTGATTTCCACAGGTCCAGATGACCTCGATTTTATCGGATAGGCGGCGCAACAGGGACAGCACCTTCCAATGCGTCTTCTTCAATCGTCTGAAATCAATGGAATCGAACACATCTCCATTAATGATCAGCCGTTTGGTGCGAATGCTTTGACTCGCCAATAGTTCGAGAAACTGCGTGATCAATTTCGCCTGGCAATTGTCGCTGCCAAGGTGAAGGTCAGAAATCACCACGGCATCGGACATTATGGCGCCACAGGCATCGGCGATGGGCGGTGAGGGGCGCTTCCATCGGCCGGGCGAAGCGGTGTATGGTTCGTGCCGTTTTGCACGGTCTAATGCATCCAGCAAATATTCCATATCCGCCCAATGTCCTTTCTGGACGCCGGGACACAGCACGCCCAAGAAGGTTGGTCCAAACATCGCGTCTGCCGAGTCATGGCCTCTGCCGACACATCAGCCGCCAAGCCCCTGCGCCGTTCCGACGGGCCATTTAAGGCCCATCACCATGGCGGCCAGCATCCGGCCGGGACTCGAGTGTAATGGCTAATGATGGGGGTGGTTTTAGCCTTGCGCTAAGAGTTGATGAACCCGCAGGGCGGCCGATAACGCCTTCTTACGCCACGAAGCCCCTGTAACCGGCGATCATCCGCTCCCGGCAAAAGACGTGACAAAGCATTAGCTTGTTTGAGGAATCATTTCCGGCCCCGGGCCATCCTGCGATCCGGTTGCAGATTTATCAGCAATACGTCGCTGTTGTTCCTGAGCAAGCAGATCGCTGACCGTTGGTTTGCTGAGTAATTGACCGGTCATGATGCGTTTGACGTCTTCGGAATCCAAAGTCTCATATTTCAGAAGAGCATCTTTAAGATTCGTAAGCTCGCCGACCTTTTCATTGAGTAATTGGTGGGCATCGTCGTATGCAACCGTGATAAGACGATGCACCTCGGTATCGATAAGTTCCGCCGTCTTTTCGCTGTAGGGCCGGGCACTGGGGAAAAACCCCTCCTCGCTGTCATGATTGTTGAACAGGATCGGCCCAAGCGCATCGCTCATCCCCAGCTCGCAAACCATTTGGCGGGCGATCTGGCTCGCCATGCGAATATCCTGGCTGGCCCCGCTGGAAATCTCGTTGGTGGGCATGGCTTCGGCAATCCGGCCGCCAAAGAGAATGCGCAACTGCGCCAATAAATAATTACGACTATGAAACAGACGGTCTTTTTCCGGCAGCGAGAATGTGGCGCCGCCAAAATTACCGCGCGGAATAATAGTTACCTTGTGGATTGGATCCGCTGCCGGTGTGAAGTACTGCACCACAGCGTGGCCAGCCTCATGCCAAGCAGTAAGAACCCGCTCCTCTTCATCAACCCTGCGGCTGCGATGGGCTTTGCCAAAGCGAATCTTGTCCCGCGCCTCTTCCATATCCGACATTTCAATCGCGTCGCGGTTGAGCATGGTCGCGATCAGGGCTGATTCATTCACCATCGCCGCAAGCTCGGCACCGCTGAACATGGGTGTCTGCCGGGCAATCCGCAGCAAATCTACATCCCCGGCCAGTTTGACCTTCTTCGCATGCACCTTGAGAATTTCGTAGCGACCCTTGATATCGGGCAGCGGCACCGCAACTTGGCGATCAAACCGACCCGGACGGGTCAGCGCTGGATCAAGTACATCCGATCGATTGGTTGCGGCAATGACGATCACCTGATCATTGGTGCCAAATCCATCCATCTCCACCAAAATAGCGTTAAGCGTCTGTTCACGCTCATCATGCCCTCCGGCGCTAAAGCCGCCGCCACGCCGGCGGCCAACGGCATCGATTTCATCCAAAAAGATGATACATGGGGAGCTTTCTTTCGCGGTTTTGAATAAATCCCGCACGCGGGAAGCACCCACGCCCACAAACATTTCGACAAAGTCAGACCCGCTAATCGAGAAGAAGGGAACTTCCGCTTCACCCGCAATGGCCTTCGCCAGAAGGGTTTTACCGACGCCGGGAGAACCAATCAGCAGCACACCGCGAGGAATGCGCCCACCCAATCGCTGAAAACGCTTCGGATTGCGCAAAAATTCCACGATCTCGCTCAGCTCTTCCTTCGCTTCATCTATACCCGCCACATCGTTGAAGGTAACGTTCGTGTGCTCTTTTGAAAGCATTTGATGCCGCGATCGGCCAAAGTTACCCAACATCCCAATTCCGCCGCCTCCACCACGCATATTGCGGAAAAACAGGAAGTAAACCACTGCGAACAGCAGCAGGTAGGGCAGCACATCTTCCGCCAAAATAGTCCATAATTGCGATCCAGGCGGTGCAGACTTGTAGCGCACCACGCCGTAATTATCCATTTGATCGACCAGCGTCTGCCATCCCCGTCCCACCAACGCCATAGCCGGTTGACGCGTGGCCATTTTCAGCGGAGTATTGGCCGGGCTGCCGGCAATGGCGTTCTTGAGAGAAAAATCAATTTTACCGTCATTCTTGAACAGAACGGTCTTGACGTTCTTCTGCACCAGTTGGTTGTGGAACTCGCTGTAGGGGACCGACGTTACGCCCGGGCTTAGCGGGTGAAGCCAAATCAATAGCAGCAGCCCACCACCCACGATGATCATCCACCACATCATGCCGCGATTAAGACGTAAATTGTTATCCCGCCCTGGCTTGTTGGATGGGTTGGGATTATCCGGCCCGGGGGCTTCTGGATCTGGCATCGTAAACCTCGAATCACTCTTCGCACATCGTGACCATGGCACGATGCAAACAACTCCTAAGTATAGAGGTTCAACGGGTAAAAATACAGAAGACTTGACATTTTCTTAAATCTGCAAATTTTGGGCTTGCTTTATCGCCTCCAACGTCGTATAACCAATTCTCAAGGAAATGGCTGCTGGTCCGAGACTAAAACACCCGATGCAAGCCAGTCGGGTATGATACAAATTTGGCTCCTCTCCTCACATAAAGGAGCGTAATCATGCGACGCAACCCTCACGACTCCGTCACCGTTACTGAGCCTGACCGCGGTGCCTTGGTCAGAATATCATTTAACCACATCGCGGATGAGCAAAACCGTGATGACCCCGGCAGTGGCACTGCTGTGCCCTTCGATACCGCCCGCCGGGGCGACGATGCGCGTGATCCGCAGATAGCCGGCGCGGACACTCAGTATCTTCACGCTTCGCAAAGCGATTGCTCTTCGGAATATTTTTTGGGATGAGGATTTTCCCGCGTTCCGGTCATGCTGCCGGTTCGGTAATCCCCGCGGTCGTTTTAACCGAAGACTCTGCGCGAAAGTGCGGACATAGCGAAAATCAAACCCGCCTCTACCGTCCGTTCAGGGGCGGCCGCATCACCGCAGCTCGATTTCATCCACTAATGTGAAATGCTCATCTGAAAGCACAATACTCGCCAATGCGGGATTGTCTACGTGTATCACCACGGTCGGATCACGCGATGGATTGGTGATCAGCCCATAAACGTAGTGAATGTCCACTTCGGCTGCCAGCAGGGCTTTGCCAATCCGCGCCAAGCCATCCACCGCGCTGCCCTCGGGCATTTCAACCGCGACCAGTTCACAAATGGAAAATGGATAATGATGAGTGTTTAGTATCTGGGCGGCTTCATCTGTGTCATTAAACACAAACCGCACGACCGCACAATCAAAACCCTGCAGCACCGTGAGGGCCAGAATTTTTACGTCCGACTCATCAAAAATCCCCATCAGTGACGCCAACATGCCCACGCGGTTCTCAACAAAGACCGACACTTGCCGCACGCAGGGTGTCCCGTGAGATTTTGCGGTGGTTGGAATTTCAGATGCATTTGCCATACGCCATATATTAACCATGATGCGAAATTTTCAATAGCCCTGTTGTTACTTTGGGCCGGTTCCCGGGCTTTTGACCGGTCGTTAGCCCCCGCCCGGCGACGGCGCTAAACGAAGCGACCGGCATTGGACCACGGCGAGCCGGGCAGTTGATCTGCCCGGCCTTTCGTATGAATGTCCGGCCTCCCAGCCGGGCTTGGAACGGCAGGGAGCATTGGCGCAATTTTCCGCATATCGACGCGCCATGCACGAAACGCGCGGGCACAAGGCCAGTGGCTATATGGGGCATGCGGTTACCAAAAGGTGATCCAAACCCGTTAACGCCGCCGCGCCATTTAGCCGCCGGGC
>DZDI01000042.1 GCA_022730455.1 Phycisphaera mikurensis
TTGCCCCGGAGCGCCGTGTTGCCGCAGTTTTCTGCATACCGACGCACCATGCATCGACGCGCGGTTTACCGCGCAGCGCCCGGCGACAGCGCTAAACGGGGTGGGGGCGGGTGAATTGGCGCATTTAGCCGGCGGTGGGCATGGTGCGGGTGATCTGCCCGAGTTGATCGAGCACGTTGGCGGCGCGGCCGGTATCAATGGCGTCGGCGGCGCGTGTGAGGCCTTGTGGCAGAGCTTTGATGGCTTTACCGACCCATAGCGCTGCGGCCGTGTTCAAAAGCACCATGTCGCGTGCGGCCCCTTTTTCCCCCTGGAGTACCCGGCGAATCATATCTGCGGATTGCGAAGGAGAACTAATTTCAATCTCACTGCTGTCCGTAAGCTCCAAGCCAACATCCGCCGGGTTGAGCGTGACGTTTTTGATTTCATCGGATTCAAGCAAACACATCACCGTCGGCCCACTGATGGACAATTCACACATGGGGCTGGCGGTAGAATCCCGCCCACAAACCACCATGGCCCGCTGGGTACCGAGACGGTGCAGGGCCTGAGCGACGGGTTTCACAAGCTCAGGTTTTGGCACACCCACGAGTTGGCGCCGGGCACCGGCGGGGTTGGTTAGTGGCCCCATCAAATTAAAGATGGTAGGAAAGCCGAGAGCTTTGCGGGCGTCCGCCACGTGCTGCATGGCGGGATGATGCTGCGGCGCGTAACAAAAAGCGATATGGACTTCGCGCAGACAGCGTTCCTGTACCTCAACCGAAGCGTTGATGTTAACGCCCAATTCGCGCAGCACATCGGCGCTGCCGCTGCGACTGGTGATGGCCATATTACCATGTTTGGCCACCGCCACTCCGCACGCCGCGGCCACAATCGCCGCCGTGGTGGATACATTGAACAGGCGTGATCCCGCACCGCCGGCACCACAGGTATCGATGACCTCCGGTGGAGCCTTTACCGGTACAACAAACTGCCGCATGGCCTCGGCGGCACCGACCAATTCATCCACCGACGGCTCTCGGGTGGCCACTAGGGCCAGAAAGGCACCCAACTGAATGGGATTCGTCGCCCCGGTCATAATTTGTTCAAATGCGGATCGCACCTCGCCTTCGGTAAGAGGCTTGCCGCGATGGAGTTTACGCAACGAATCAATCATCGTGTTTAATACCCATGGACCACCGTGCAAAAGGCCACGTCAAAGAGCTAAATCTTTCACCACCTGGGCCCCGGCCCCGGCAGTGGTGACAAAGTGCGAGGCTTGCAATCCAGTGCGCTGCGGGTATTGGTCATCGATGGCGACAACGGCATCGGCCATCGCGGCGTGGCGGCCCATGACAACAATGCTACCGCCAAAGCCACCACCAGTCATACGAGCGCCGTAAATACCGGGTATCGTGCCGCAGATATCCACCAAGGCGTCGAGTTCCGGGCAACTGACACCGTAGTCGTCGCGCAGGCTGAAATGTGATGCGTACATGAATTGACCGGCTTTGGTCCAGTCTTTGGCCTCCAGCGCTGCCGCAAAATCCAGCGTCCGCTGATTTTCGGTAATCACATGTCTGGCCCGACGGAAGACAACGGGATCGAGTTCCATACGGCACACTTCCAACATAGTCATCGACACATCGCGCAGCGCTTTCACCGTCGGAAAGGCCCGTGAGATCACTTCTACAGCCCGGTGGCATTGGTTGCGCCGTGCGGTGTATTCTCCCTGCACCAGCTCATGTTTCACGTTGCTGTTGACGATTAAAAACTCTATCTGGGCATTATCCAAGGGTATCTGCCGGGTGCTTAAATCACGACAATCCAGCAACATCGCATGGTCTTTGACGCCCATGGCAGAGATGTATTGATCCATTATTCCGCATGGGACGCCGGCATAGTGATGCTCGGCCCACTGGCAGGCGAGGGCTAAGTCGGCCAAACCGAGCTTAGCGTTGTTAACCGTCAGCAAGGCCAATCCGCTGGCCACCTCGAATGATGCGCTGGATGACAACCCCCCACCCAGAGGAACATCGGTAAATACCAGCGCATCCATGCCGACCTTCAGAAGATTTTTTAGCCGCAACGCCTCAGCAACCCCGCGCGGATAGGCGGACCATTTGGGAGCCTCTTTTTTTACTGGTGCATCAATGGAAAATTCAACCATTTGCGGTTCCATAGAGCTGGCCAGCCGAACGATAGCGTCCTTACGACGTTTCGCCAAAATAGTGGTTTGGCGTGTAAGGGCCATGGGAAAAACGAATCCGTCGTTGTAATCGGTATGCTCACCGATGAGATTGACGCGGCCCGGTGCCCGCACTTTGATAAGCGAGCGTCCATCGGTGCCGAATCTATCAACAAAAAGTTTTTCCATTTCGCTATCCGCCAAGGTCATCTCCAATTCCAATACCTGCTGCCCCAGTGCTTTTTCATGGGAAAATGTAAGCGACACGACCAGTTGTTTCAATTGAGCGCGCGCCGGCGGATGCCGATGCTTTGAGTTGACGGCACAGCGGATACGGCGTCATAACCGACATGCCTGACTGACGCGATGGCGATGGGCGGCTAACAGTGCGTAGCCGGCGGCATAGAGTCCGTGAAAAACAGGCCAGCGGCTGACGCGCCAAAAGATGGCCTCGACCGTGCCGACACCGACTGCCAGACGAAATTCCATGACACCGTCAACGCCTGTGTATTTCTCTCCAGCGGCGTCAATGACATGCAATTCCCGTTGGGCATCTTCGATGGTAAATCCATGCGGAAGGGGCTGGAAATCCGGCGCGGAAATATCGATGAAGGTGAGGCGACCGAATTTATCGGCCTGTCGGGACTTTTGTATCGCCCGGGTACAAATGGCGCATCCACCGTCGAAAAAAACTTGCAGCGGGTATTTGCTAAATGGAGTCATAGTCCTCTATTCTACATTCAGTTGAGCAGGGTGCCGCCGGGGGCGCTGTTTTCCAACAGCGGTTGACGGCAACGTAGAGGTAAGGTCGTTTGCCCGTCAGGAGGGCGATGGCGCGACGGCAGGGGGTCTTGTGACAAGCAATGGTGGGTCGTGGTGAAGTCCCTTGGAAATAATCAGCAGGCCGGATAATGAACCAAACTGATGGCCAAAACGTAAACGGGTTCAGCGATACAGGCATCTCGGATGAGCGGCTGCTGGCCAAGTTTATTGAGGGTGATCAGGGCGCTTTTGCGAGCATTGTCGCGCGCTACGAGCGCGAACTCTATGCGTTTATTTTGCGCTATGTGGGCGAGATGGCGACAGCCGAGGATTTATTTCAAGAGACGTTTATTCAGTTGCACCGCAGCGCCACGTCTTTTGATCCGGATCGCCGCTTGAAACCGTGGCTTTATACGATTGCAGCCAATAAAGCCCGCGACTTTTTACGAGCATCCAACCGCCGGACGACGCAGCGCCTTGACGCTTCACCCAATGGGGAAGATTCAGGCAGTTTGATTGATCTGGTTGCCGCTACCACGCCCGAAGCATCAGCGGCCGCTATGCTGACCGAAGATGTGATGTGTGTTCGGGAAGTGTTATCGGGCATGGCTCCGATCCATCGTGAAGCGATTATAATGAGCTTTTATCAGCGGCTGTCGTATAAGGAAATAGCGGAGGTGCTGGGTATCCCGCTGGGCACAGTCAAAAGCCGCCTGCACATTGCCCTGCAAAACTTTGCGAGGCTTTACGATTCGCGGGTCGGTAAAAAACAAGGGGACGCGGGTAATGCCGGGCAGTGAGTCGGCCTAGGTTTGTGGTGGCGGGAGGGGTGTTTGGGGCCAATCAATCCTAATTTGTAGGCGTGACAGAGCACTAGGGGCTTGCATGAAGCGTGGCAGTCCGGCTTTATGGCGTGTGCCGAGCCGCAGTATAATCGGATAATGTGATGCAAACGAACGCAGACTTCGATGATTCTGATTTCAATAAAGCCGACCGGCAGCCGACCGACCCGGTGGATGGTGCATCCACGTCTGGAACGTCCCTTCCGGCAGATATCGCCGCCCAAGTTGATGCACTATTAGAAGATGGTTTCAAGCGCCCGGCCAACCTCAATGCTTTGAAGGCACACCCGGTGGGCGCAGTCATCAGCCGCTTGGCTTTGCTGGACCTTGGTCTGCCTCCAACCGGTCTGCTGGCGCGCACCCTGCAGGCCATATCTAAGCAGGCGCATCGGGCCATACCACTGATGCGGACGAAAAGAAAATATACAGTGCCGACGGGCTTCAATCAGCGGGCTGTGGATCTGTGGGTGATGGCAGTGGCAGCGAGCGTGCTGGTTGTGGTGGTGTTTTTCAGCATCAGCCAGGCTCGGATACACGCACTGCGTTTTGCGTGCGCGCGCAATTTGCAGGCCGTCGGATCCGCGATGGAGCAATATGCGGCGAATAACAGTAACCGTCTGCCGGAAATTGCGCCGCCAGCCGATCGGAATTGGCTACCCCGCGACGTGGTTACGGACGTGCCGAGATCGGCGGATGCCCATAGCAATCTGGCCAATTTATCACCGTTGGTGGATGGTGCAGCGCGCTACACGTCGTGGGAGCGACTGGTCTGTCCCGCAACCCCCATATCGGCTCGAGGTTTGAATACCGAGCGATGTCCGCAATGGGGATCGACAGGTTACAGCTACATTGATCAACTCGGGCCCTATCACCACCATTGGTTGGAGTCTGATACGGTTCCGGTCATGGCCGACGCGAATCCAATCGTCTATGAACCTTACTGCTGCAACGTAAGCATTAATTCCGTCAACCACGGAGGAGCGGGCCAGAATGTGCTTTTTAATACTGGCAGTGTGATTTGGGAAACGACCGCCGACGTTGGGCCCGGCCATCACAATATCTGGACCGTTGGAGAACCGCCGGTAGTGCAGTACAACGGCACAGAGGAACCCCGCCATCGTTACCGCGCTTTTCTGGTGCCCTGACGGAACAACAGGGTGGCCATCGCGCAGCGTCCCAAAGCCACCGCGCTGTCGGATGCATATCAACTGAACCCCACCAGATTTTACCTGGCGGGTTACAATGGCGGCATGGATGTTGATTGCGATGCGCTGCGTCCGCCACCAATGGACGCTCATATCAGAGAACTCATCGGCTTGGCGGTGACCGAGGACGTAGGCCAGGGTTCCGGCCCGGGTGGTGATCCGACGACGGAGCTTGCCATCGACCCGCATTGGCAGGCGAGTGGACATGTGGTCGCGCGTCAGGCAGGGGTGCTTGCGGGTGCATTTTTGATACCCGAAATATTGGGGCATTATTCCAGGGAACTTATTTATAGACCGCAGATGCTGGACGGCCAGGCCGTATCGCCGGGTTGCCGGGTGGGAACGATTTCAGGCCCGGTGCAGCGAATGCTCAGTGCGGAGCGTGTGGTGCTGAATTTTTTATCGAGACTCTCCGGAATCGCCACGTTGACCCGGGCATATGTCGACTGCGCCGCCAGCCATGGAACTGCGCCGGGGAAACCGGCCATATGCGACACCCGCAAGACCACACCCGGCTTTCGAGTATTGGAAAAATATGCCGTGCGCTGCGGGGGGGGCACCAATCATCGGATGGCACTTTTTGATGGCGTGATGCTCAAGGACAATCATCTAGCGGCGTTGGCACGACGATTTGCGGCGCCGATGTCGCTGGCCGATGTGGTGCAGCAGGTCCGCCAGGCATTGCCGCAGAATATGCCTCTGTGGTTGGAGATTGACTCCTTGGACCAACTCACCGACGCGATCGCCGGCGGGCCGGATTTTATTCTGCTCGACAATATGTCAGCCAAACAGGTGCGGCGCGCCGTCCAGGAACGCGATCGGCTTGCGGCAGACGGACGACCGCAGCTTGAAGCTTCCGGCGGCATCAATCTGGAAAACCTGCCCCAGTACGCCCACACGGGTGTGGATCGCATCAGCATTGGGGCCATCACCCACTCGGCCCCGATATTGGATATTGGTCTGGATATGGATACGGGCCAGCCATGAATCTCACCCATCGCACCCCCGGACACATTACGAGTGAACCGCCGTGGGCCAACACTCAAAGCATGCTGGAGAAGGAGGTGCGTCAGCGGCAGATCTTCCCCGGTCTGAGCGTACGGGCGTATGAGAGCATCGAAAGCACCAATGATATCTGCACAGCGATGGCACAGCAGGGATCGCGTGGACCATTGGTGGTGATGGCCAATCATCAGTCGGCGGGCCGGGGACGGCAGGGCAACCATTGGGAATCGCCTGCAGGCTGCAATCTATTATTAAGTCTGCTGCTGGAGATTCCAAACGGCGGACACGATCTTTTATCGTTGGCGGTTTCGCTGGCGACGGCTGAGGCCATCGAACGTACGGCCCCAACGTTGCCGGTGGAATGCCGCGTCAAATGGCCGAATGACATACTGCTCTCCGGGTGTAAGGTGGCGGGAATTTTAATCGAAAAACCCGCCTCCAACGTGGCTGGTGTTGCGGTGATTGGCATAGGTGTGAATGTAAACCAGCAGAGTTTCCCACCGGAATTGGCGCACGATGCGGTTTCATTGGCGACCGTGTGCGGCGGCGCGGTATCACGGCTGACGCTGGCGACGGAATTGCTGGTGGCTTTGCAGCAGTGGCTTTCGCCATCCCTGGTTAAAGATACCATCATCGCCCAATGGAAGGCGCGCTGCGATATGCTGGGCCGACGGGTTTCACTGGAATCGGCCGGCTCGACCATCCACGGCATGGTGGAGGATATCGATCCATTTAATGGACTCGTTGTGCGCGAAGACAATGGTGTCCTGCGGATGTGCCATGCCGCGCTGAGTCGGATGGTACGATGTGAACCCGCGACTTGACGGAAAATTTGGGGTAAAATTCCAAGCCGGTGTTGTTGCGTTTGCGGAAGGATTGGCAATGAGGTTAAAAACACTTTGGATCGGAATTGCGATTACGGCCACCGCTATGACGGGATTGCTGACGGGTTGCACTGACAATCAGCCGGTACGTTCATCGCCCTTTGCGCAGGCCTACAAACGAGGCCAGATATACGTGGTGCAACGACCGCTGTTGATTTGGTCGCGTCCCACCAAGGGCAAATCACTTTTCCAGCCGCTACCCGCGAGCCGATGGTCGAATTACTATCTGGACTTTCCCGGCGATCTGCCGTTTGATCCACCGACGATTGATGATTTAGTAAAACATCCGGCGGCCTATTCGTCACGAATTAAGGGCATCGTCAAACCAGGCGCCAAAATTCAAGCCCTGTTTTTGGGTACCAGTAACCAATCGCTGGCGGCCAGCAGCTACGCCTATTTTGAAATACTTTCCGGATCCTTTGCCGGTTTTGTGGTTGATGGATCGCTGATATCTGAAGTGGGACAACCCAATGGCTACGCACCTCATGTTGACCCGCGTTTTTTGAAGCCGCTGCAATAAGGCATCTGCGACCGCCCGGCGAACTGCCATCAGGACTGTGGAAAACCTGTGCATAAGCTGTCGCTGGCGCATCGGTTCACCTTTACGCTGACTTTTGTTAGGCTGGCAAGCAGTAAAAATGCGATACAGGCGCCACAAGACCGCCGCGTAGTAAGGAGCCCATATGGAGTTGAGAACCAGCCGCCCCCGCCCCATGGACAGCGGCAAAGCCGTACAGGAAATGGACCGCACCCCACCACACGATGCGGATGCCGAAGCATCGCTGCTGGGATCAATGCTCATCGACCCGCAGGTGGTAGGTGATGTGTGCATGATTATTGACAAACCGGAGGTGTTTTTTTCGCGTCAAAATCAAATCGTCTTTCAGGCTATTTTAGAACTTTTTGAAATGAACACCGGCATTGATGCCGTAACTTTGCTGGATCAAATTGGGAAAAATGGTGTACTGGAACAAGTCAGTACGGACTATATCCAATCACTCATTGACACGGTGCCATCAGCGGCCAATGCAACATACTACGCCCGTATTGTTGGAGATAAGGCTTTGCTGCGGCATTTAATTTCGGTATGCACCAGCACCCTCTCTGATTGCTATCAAGCCACAGACGAAGCCAAGTTAATCCTCGACCGCGGCGAAAAACGCATTTTCGAACTCGCGCAGCAAAAGATCAGTGGCAACGCGGCAGCATTGTCGGACGTTTTGCAGGAGACGTTTGAGATGCTGGATCGCCACACCGGCGAACACCTGACCGGCGTTGGGTCCGGGTATATCGAACTCGATAATCTGACCTGCGGCTTTCAGCGCGGTGAAATGATCATCATTGCGGCGCGGCCAAGTGTAGGTAAAACCGCGTTGGCGATGAACATTGTCGAACATGTAGGCGTCGATCTGCGCAAGCCGGTGCTGGTGTTTTCATTGGAAATGTCAAAGCAGCAGCTCGCCCAGCGTATGCTATGTGCCCGCAGCAGTGTGGATTCACACAAACTGCGATCCGGCGTGCTATCGCAGGATGACCGCACCAAACTCACGGTGGCAGTGGGAGAGCTCTCTGAGGGGAAAATATTTATTGACGATACCCCCGGTCTTACAGCCCTTGATTTACGTTCCAAGGCCCGCCGCCTTAAACAACAGCAGGGCATTGAAATGATAGTGATTGACTATCTGCAGTTGATGGAGGCATCCCGCGAAGAAAACCGCCAGCAGGAAATCAGTTCGATCAGCCGCAGTATAAAGGCGCTGGCGCGGGAATTGGATGTACCGGTTATATGCCTGTCGCAGCTCAATCGTGAATCGGAAAAGGATAAGCGCCTGCCGCGCACCAGCGACTTGCGCGAGTCGGGCAGCATTGAACAGGATGCGGATGTCGTGATGCTGCTGCACCGCGAATCTGTACTGCATCGAGGCGATGAGGATTGGGCCCTGGAAAATCCCGACAAACTCAACGAAGCTAAATTAATTATCGCCAAGCAGCGTAATGGCCCGTGCGACACCGTGACGCTGACGTTCCTGTCTGAAAGTACGCGGTTTGTGAATTATCATCCCGCACCAAGTTCTTATTGAGTTGTGCTTGTTTAAGGTCCGTTCAGGATACGCGTGCAGCAGCTTCATTATGCTGCGTGGATGCATCCACACGCGGGGACAGCTTGCCGCCCAAACCTTACCGCCTACATGCCGCGCCCCGCGCGTATACCCGCGGGTGAAGGCCAGGAGGATGCTTGGCTGGTCGCGCATCCAGCCGGTTATGCTTGGTGGTTTGAATGCAGTACCCACCCGCCCCGTCAATTTCAAGACACAATGGCCGGGTATGGGCACGGTATCGTCACTGGATGCGCGATACGGGATAACGCCTTTGATGCTTGTTCCACGCAGCGATGTTAAAGACAGCACAACCACTCACAAAGGGGCGTGTCCAGCCAGCGTTGCGAGGGCCCCTTAATGGAATATTTTTCTTAAGGGCGTCCGTCCGCACAAGCAGGTCAGCAGGAGTGAGAGTATCAATTGCAATAATAACATAATAATTAATGGGTTTGTCAGCGCGGCCCGATGCCCACTCGTAGAGGAACGTGTCGCGGCATTTGTATTTCAAATCCTTGTCTATGCGGCCGGCCAGGAAATCCTTTAGATACTCCTCGCGTCTGTTTTCAGGTACGCCTGGGGCGTCGGGGTCTTTAAATTCGATGAAGAGATATTGATGCCCGATATCAACGACGAAATCGACGGCCTTCATGCAATGGGAAAGCCCGTGCGAGGCGTCGTCGAATATACGCGCGTTGGTGCCGGACGGGAAGGAAATCCTGAGGTTTCCCTCTGTAAATACTGTCATTGGGCACCACTTCCCAGCGTGCGATTCACCTCACGGTCGTAGAGGTCCGAAAAGGCTTGGGCTATGGCGTTCGGATCAATATCGAGGAACTGGCTTGCCCGCTTGCATTGGACGACACCATGATCGTCGTGAAAAAGCGAATGGTATGCAATCTCGTGATGGTTCTCCCTTCGGAGGTCAAGCTCCTTCAGAACCACATAGTCATGCGTTGCCACGAATATCTGGACGCCGGCGCTTTGCAGGTCCAGCATGATCTGCATCAGCGCTCCGAACATTTTGGGATTCAGATTGGTTTCAGGCTCGTCCCAAAAGAGCACCGATCCATCGAGCAGGGTGCCATTCTGAATGAGTGTCCAAAGCAGGCCCAATTTCCGAATGCCCTCCGCCAGCAGCGTGAATTCCAGGTTGCCCTGTTTGTTCTTTAGAAAAAACTCCTCATTCGAGACGATTACCTTGCCATCAATGGCTTTTTGAAGCTGCTCCAACAGTTTCTTACGACCTTTGTCGGCCGGTCCGCGCAATGGAGGGCGGTAAGCACGATCGAGAATGTCGGCGTAGATTTCCTCAAAATGAATTTCTCGCTGGGCGTAGAGAGAACGGAAACCCGGACCGTTTGAAAGCATCTCCTTGACCGGGATGAATACGCTCTCGATCGGCTTTGCCAGCCAATCGGGTTGGCCGGTCACTTTTGCCGACTCCGGCGTTTCAGCGCGGTTGGAGAAGGACACGCGGATTTTCAAATCGTCACGATAAACTGCGGCCGCCCCCGTTGTGCTGACTTTGTTTCTCTTAGCCAAACGCCCGATGGAGCGCCCGGATGGCAAAAACACTCGATTGAGTTTTTCGGCAAAATTCATCTTCGTCTTCGTAACGTCGCAAGCGGCGTACGCGACCTTCATGAGGTGCGTCTTGCCGGTTCCGTTCGCGCCAATGAACACATTGATGCCCGGCGAGAGCTCCAGAGTCAATTTATCGAACGCGGTAAAACGCTCGAATTCCAGCTTTGTCAGACTCATTGTGTATCTCCATTTCCTTGCAAGGCATGGTTGATAATCGTTTTGAGTTTAATGGGCAAGCGGAAATCGGACAAATTGGAGCCCGCCTTGTGAGCCATTAGGGGTGAGTGGCCATTTTTTCGGGCAGTCGCACCGGGCACGCCCGGTGCTATATAGGGGGAAAACTGCAGCGGGCGGTTGGCGTTTACGCTACGCGCGCCATCGGTGCCGGGATTGGACGCAAAAGTGAGTAAATCGTCTGTTTTTTGGCGAGTTCACCCCCGCCCGAAAAAATGGCCACGCCCGCCGTTATTTTGCCCGTTGGCGTTCGAAGCCGGGTGATTTGGCTGAATTGGCAGACGAGGCCGCGTCGCAAAAGGGGTTTCTCGCGCCCCGCCATGGACTCGGATGGAGGACGGGCGGAGAGCCACTTGCCCATAACGTGCCTGCCGCATATATTCTGCGTTCCGGGTAGGATTTTTTGTACACTGACGGAGGTTTATCATGACGTCTGAAGAAGGTAGGTTTTCAGTTGGTACCGTTTCGCGCCGTGCATTTATCGCGGCGGCCGGTGCGGGTGCGGCACTGGCTCTGACCGGCTGCAGCAGCATGTCGGGCGGTTCTGCCATGTCGATGCCGAAGAAGCTGGCGTGCTATAAGAAGCATTTTGGCACATTGCCCAGTGGTGAAGAGGTGCATCAATTTACGCTCACCAACTCTCAGGGCATGGTGGTGCAGATGATCACCTATGGTGCCCGATTCCAGCGGATCATCATGCCCGATCGAAAAGGCAATTTAGGCGATGTCATTCTGGGCTTCACCAATCTGGCCGACTATGCCCGCCCGCACGCTATGGACCCCTACTTTGGTGCCACCATCGGCCGTTACGCCAACCGTATCAATCACGGTCGTTTTACCATCGACGGCACCACCTATCACCTGCCATTGAACAACGGCCCCTGCACGCTTCACGGCGGGCCGGATGCCTTTGATCAACAGGTTTGGGATGCTGAACCGGTGACGGAGCTTGGCATGCCGGGCATCCGTTTTAAACTCTTCAGCCCCAATGGCGAAAACGGTTTCCCGGGTAATTTGGAAGTTGACGCCACCTATATATTAACAGAAGACAACACCATTAAGGTTCACTTCCGGGCGCTGACCGACAAGCCCACAGTCATCAACATGTGCAATCATGCCTACTATAATCTGCTTGGGCCGGGCACGAGCGCAATGGGCCATGAGTTGATGATCAATGCCGACTATTTCACGCCCACCAATAATTATTTCATCCCGACAGGCGATATGGTGGCGGTGGCCGGCACACCATTGGATTTTCGCAAACCCACGATTGTCGGTAGCCGCCTGAAGCACTTCCCGAAAGGCTCCAAGGCCAATTTTGATTTGTTGCCGTACGGATATGACTACAACTGGTGCCTGCGCAACCAGAACGAAAAGAAGCTGGCCTTGGCCGCGGTGCTAAGTGAACCGACCACGGGCCGCTACATCCGCTGCTATACCACGCAGCCGGGCATTCAAGTTTATACCGGCAACTTCCTGGCCGGTAATATCAAAGGCATCGGTGGTTATTATCCACGCCATGGTGCCATTACGCTGGAGACGCAGCATTATCCAGATTCTCCCAACGAACCCAAATTCCCATCCACATTGCTGGTTCCCGGGCAGATGTTTTATCAACGGACAAATTACGAATTTGGCGTACAGGCCTGAGCGCTATCAGAAAATTTCTCCATTGTCAGGGGGCGGCTCTTTTGGGCCGCTCCTTTTTTTACGTGAATTCGGGATAAGGGGTCTGTCCAAGTAATTACTGCCCCGCGATGTCGGCAGCCCTTGCTGGCAAAGTTTCGCTGGCCGTTGGATGAATCGCAGTTGGGCATCGCACCGGTACAAGGTAGGCGGCTTTACCCGCGGCTGGGCGGATACAACTGAATTTGGCTGATCTGTGCGGCATTGGGATGCAAAGGGCTGGCCGAATCGCGAATCACCAGGCGGAATGTATCCGTGGTCACCGGCCGAATATCGGCTGTGTATTGGCGCCATGGCTGATAATTGGTGACATCAAACACCACTTGTTCTTTACCATCCACCTGCACGATGCCCTGAAAGCTCGTCGGATGGCCCAATGGATCGGCAAAGTTAATAACCACTTTTCCAATCGCCGCCGGCCGGGGCAGCTTCACCTGCACCCAGTGCGGATGAGGCGTATTGGCGGAATGCCAGCGATTGGTGGAATAATTGGCGGGTGTGGCGACGACGCCATCAATTACTCTGGCGGCGCAGCCGGGATCCGACGCCAATTCACTGTCGGCCGTAGCCATGGCCCCCCTGCTGGCCAAAGCGAGATCGCCCGGGCCGGGAGTTTCCGCAGGATAGACTTCAGGCGTTTTGAGGATGGGGAAACAGGTAAAGGACTCCTTATCGATCTGCCAATAAGGCACATATTGATATTCCGGCACGCCTTCAATGGCAAAGTGCAGGGGATGGCCGGACACGGCGCGCAGCCGATGTTTTATTTCGTCCGCAGTCACCGGCAAAGGTATCGGGTGAAGAACCTCATCATTTGCCCATGCCGAGGGCAGAGGAATATTCCTGGCTTGAAATCGCATGGCAGTTGTCGTGGGGGCTGCAGCTTGACCGACACCATCTGCCGCATCGGTCGAAACCACGGCCATTAAAATGGGGCCATATTCCAAGGCGTAGCGAAGGCCACTCGCCGTTTGATCCATTCCGGTGTAAAGGGACAGCCGAAAATCCATTGGCAAAGTAAATGTGATGATATCACCCTGCGCCCAGATGCGATGCAGCGCCAGGTAAGTGCCGGGCTTTCCCGTGCCGGCGTGCGTGCCATTGATATAAACAGGTGTTTCCGCTGCTGCCCATTGCGGGATGCGTAAGCGGATGGTGGCGGTAGACGGTTCCGGTGCCGAGATGTGCATGGACACCGCCGCCTGGAAAGGAAATTCGGTGACCATTTTTAAGGTAATCGGGGGCGTCCCCTGCCGCCACGTCAGGGTTGCATTGGCATAAAGATTGACATAAATCCCCGCCTTGTCGAGAGAATAAATGTATTCCGGCAGAGATCCAAACTGCCGGGTTCCCTGGCCTTCACAGCACGTATCCTGGGCCGTACCAATTTCTTTGCGACCATTGAGGTTGGTATGGTAGCGGATACCAGCCGCTCCATCCTGATTAGCCAGCAGCACATTGTATATTGATTTTTCAATTTCGTTGGCATATTTTTCATCGGTTGGATAAAGCTGGTGGAGGGCGTGATTCAGGCTGATCCAGAAGCTGCTGCCGCAGTTTTCGCCATTCCTCAAATTCAGAAAAGCGGTCTTGGGCGGATACGAAAACATCTCACAAATAGAAATTGCTCCACCGATATGCTGCCACTGCGTATGGTAAAGTTCCCATCCGCCAAGTACCGCGTTGAGGTATTTCTGGTGCCCGGTGGCCTTGTACTGATCCAGATATGGGGTGATGGAGGTAAGGAGATAACAATGGGGATGATCATACGGATATTGCCAGATGGCTGATGGATCACGCTTCGTGAGACCATCGATCCAGTAATTTTCCTGAAAATACCGTTGTATGACCTGAATATCTTTCGGCTTGCCGATGGGGGTAAAATAAGTTCTGGTGTTGGCGATCATACCCTGCACACCCTGGCCGGCGCGACGCAGCAATTCTGGTAAATAGGGGCATTGGTCAAACCAGTCATAAAATCGGCGCAGCACCCTGAATGCGGTGGCGTTTCCCGCATAGCCGGCATTCACTAGGCCGTGGGTGACCCATGACCGCGTATAGGCGGCATGCTCGCCTTCAAAAATGGTGTCTTCCGGGTAGCCCATGGCGTAGCCATCGGGTCGTTGGCATTCGGCAATACCCGCCACAATTGCATCCATTCGCCGGCGCAATTCCGGATGGTTCATCCAGCGTAATGTATTGCCCGCCCCCATCAGGAATCGACCGGCGTTAGACCCCGGCAGCCCGGCATCCCAAGGACAGGGTGGCGGGGTACCCGGCGGATTGGGTTTGCCCGCCCGCGTGCGAAACGGCCATAGCATCTCCGCTACGGTAAAACTATTCAGCAGATAGCTGATATTGTTTTCCATCACGATTCGGAAAAGCCCATCGCCAATGGCCACCTCCTGATAGCCCGGGCTGTATGCCTGCAAGGCAACAGGCTTCCATTGGGCGAACGCAATAACATTGGCGGGATTGTCGGTTACCACCCCCTCACCCTGAGGCCGGGGGCGGCGCGTAAGTGGGGCGACGATTCCAGGAATGGGCCAAGTTGAGGCATACTTCCCATTGGGCCAGCCGTTGGCATACGCGGGCATCGCGGGATAAATTCCACGCATGGTTTCATATTGTGCTTGATCCGCTCCGTGACCGCGGGCCGGCGGCGCTGGTGTTATGTAGCCATCTTCCACCGCATCATAGACTTCCATGGCATCTGCATCGGTAACCCGACAGCCCTGCGCAACATCGTGCCCTGCAGACCATATTTCCAATTTGGACAGTGCCAATCGCCGTTGGCTCAGCACCGTCGCGGTAAGCCGCAGATAACGCCCCACCACGCCATGGGCTTTAAAGGTCAAAATCCTGTCACCCGGCGGAGGAAAATCAGAACGGGTGTGATCGACAATCGTCTTGGAACCATTACCGTTTTCATCATTAGAAACCTCCATACGAAAGCGATGCGGAAAATAGCGGGCGGCAAAGCCGAAAAGCAGCGCTGGGAAAAGTTTAACAGCGTCGATTTTTTGTGATCGGCCCAGATCCACCTGCACCCACTTGGCCGTTGTATTGGAATCCGCCAGTTTGGATTGATAGCCCAAAGGCGTAAACCGTGCGATGCGTTCAATATCCATCGAATCCAGAACGGCCTGCACACTGGGATAGGCGCCGCGGGCATGGGCGGCCTGCGGATACGCATAATCAGCCACTGTGGCCAGCGCGGCTGCCGCGGCCATCGCTTTTAAGAAATGACGCCGACCGAGAGTTGGAACCCATGAAAAATCATTATTTGTCCGGACGCAATACTGGCACATGTTGATAGCTCCAAATTGAAAACAGACCGCTTCGCCATTGTTACCAATGGTCCGGCCCGGTCGACAACGATGGCGGCGCATCGCCTTTCGCAGCCGCCCAGTTTTTGTTGGGTACAGAACCCGTGGTTACATTCCACGTGCCGCCCTGAAATACCATCCGCTCCGGCAACCACGGCTTATTCAGCGGTTTACCATCCACGGCAGCCGACTGAATATACATATCCTTGCCGCCGCCATGGACGGCTGTGATGACAAACGTTTTTCCTTTGTGCGGGGCCTGCAGGTGGATGGTAATGTGTTTGAATCGAGGCGTGGTAAGCTCAAAATCCGGATGACTGGGATCGACCTGATACAGTCCGATCTGTGATAACACATACCACGCCGACATTTCACCGCAATCGTCATTACCCGTGCCCAGCAGCTTGCTCCAAGCCAGCCCGCGGGGAGTATCCTGGTAGGAGGTGTCGGCATTGGTGGCCACCCAGTATTGACTGCGCCACGGCTGGCGGCAATAGTCAAACAGGTATGGGGCCTGCAAATCCGGCTCATTGGTGGGGTCATATTCGCCAGAGACAAAAAAGTGCTCCAGCCGGTCTGAAAATGGTTTATCTCCCCCCATTAAGGCTATCAATCCATGCACATCTTCCGGCACCAGCCAGTTGTATATCCACGCCGAGCCTTCGCAATAAAATTGATACACATGCCAATTGTTGTAATGACGGATGCTTAAATCCAGCTTATGCAGGGGAATCCAAGCCCCTTGGGCATTACGCCCCTGCATAAACATTGTGGCGGGGTTATACATCGAAGTATATTGCAACGCATCACCCAAGAGGACGCTTGCATCCAGCGGCCGGTGCAATTCCAACGCCAAGTGGCCCAAGGCCGCAAATGCAATATCCGTTTCCTCCGCCGATGATACATTGGTGTTTACCGGCAAAATGCTACCGTATCTTTCACCCGGCACGTCCTGATACGCATGGATGGAACTTAAATCGGCATGTCCGTTGAGGTAGTCGGGAAAGCATTGTCGGGCCATGGCTTTATACGCAGCGTTCATATCAAAGTGATGCAGGCCCGCCTGCCAGATTTCCACCACACAATTGGTCAGTGGCAGACCGTTCTGAATGCCCAGCGGCCGGTTGGCTTCGGCCCAACGATCGATGAACCCCAATTGCTTGGCCATCTCGACAACCGATTGCGCCATGTCCTGGGCGCGCTGTGGTTGAATGATGGTCAAGAGTGGAATTTCACTGCGGTAAATATCCCATCCAGACCAATTGGCATACATATGTTTATGGCCCGCCGGCACATGGTGAATCTTATCGTCATAGCCGATGTAGCGGCCATCGACATCGTCAAACACACTGGGTAGCAGCAAAGCGTGATACAGAGCGGTGTAGAAAATTCTGCGATGCGTCAACGATCCGCCCCGCACGGTGATGACCGAAAGCGCTTTATTCCAGCGGGCGCGAACCTGGGACTTAACGGTGGAAAAATTAAATTTTGGCATCTCGGCATGGAGATTCTTCCTGGCCCCGCCGACACTGACAAATGATATGCCAATGCGAACCTTAACCGTCTGGCTATGGCCACTGGAGGGATAGCTTACATAGGCCCCAATCGGTGGGCCGGGAAAATGCAGGGTAGGTTTGGGCTTAACATACTGCGGTCCCCATGAATCCCGGCGCGGAGGTGGATAATAATTGATGGGAAACAACGGGCCGACACCCGGTGCCTGCACCTGCTGGCGCACCTGAGGCTTGATTGCATGGCCTTCCCAAACGCCAAACGTCTTGAATGGCCGACTGAATTTCATGACAAAATAAACCCTTACCGGCAGATTGGTACCCACCATTGTTACACTGGTTACCGACCCGGCGACGGTATGGTTATTGATCAAGTGGATATTCGACGCAATGGTGGGATTGGCCGCATGGCTGATGGGAACAAGAATATTGGCCTGCTTACCGGCGGGAAATGTAAATTTAGCCATGCCACAACGGGTGGTGGCGGTAAATTGGGCATTGATACCCCAGGTTTTCATAAATACCTGGTAGTACCCGGGCGACGCCGCCTCCTGTCGGTGGCTGAAATGGAAACCGTATTGCTTTGGCTGCACCTTGATCGGCCCGGTGGTGGCGGTGAAAAACACATCACCGTAGTTGGGACATCCGCAACCGCTCATGTGCGTCATGCTGAAGCCACTGATAAAATGATGACCGTACACAAAAAATCCATTGGGCATATCCGGGCTGAGCTCCACCATGCCAAACGGAGATATGGCTCCTGGCACGATATTGCCACCCGCGGCGGTGCCGACAAAGGGATTAACCAAGGCCGCTAAATCTGCGCCGCGCACCGTGCCGGGCGACGCCATGAATAACGCCATCAACCCGATCATCAGGCCGATGCATATCGTGCATTTTGCGACCCTATGGAGTGAATACTTAAACGACATTAAAAATCCTTAAACAGCCCGGCGCATGAAACCGATGCCAAATGGCGACTGTCAATATATCATTGCCGGCCAGGTTTGTGGCCTTTCACAGCGGTTGGAGCCTGTCCCAGCCCCAGTGCTTTGGCCAAGGCATTGCCGTAGGCGTTGCGGTCGCCGATGGTCGGAACCATATAACTCCCTTCGCCCAATTCATTCCATGCTTCAATAAGAAAAACCGGCCGGTGCGGCGGTGGCGAGACGCGCATGGATGGATGCTGTCGTTCCCATTTGATTGCATCCCGGACGAATTCCTCAAACTCCGCCGGCGTGCGTTTATACCAAACCAGCTTGCCAGCAAGTCGTTCATTCCAAGGGCGTGGATCCCATCCATCCATCACCACGGGAATATAGGGATGCGGGCTGACGGCGGCATATCGTGCCCAAGCCCACTGGCCAAAACGCATCAGGTAGCGATACGATCGCGGACCGTTAAATACGCCACCGCCAGCAGGGTAATTGTACTCAGACATCGCATCGACATGCGCGGTGCGCAGCCAGGAAAAGCTCGGAAACTTTCGGATGTGCGGATATGCAGCTCCCCAAAGGACACCAGCCACCACGTAAACACCCGGCAGGCCGTGGGCCTTGGCTACACTCTGCAACACCGCCAGTGCTCGGTTGATGCTTTGTACCCGACCGTGTGCACCGCCGTATCCTGCAAACTGCCTCGCGAACCGACCAATATCAATAATCACCAGCACCGGCTTGCCATTGATCCGTTGATAATTCGGATCTGTGAAGTACCGTTTTGTCCACTGAGTCACCACACCGCGCCATGCCTTTTGTGAAGCAGCGAATTGACCAATATTCACATAGAGCAAGGCGGCGTGAACGCCGGAATGATGCCGCAATTTTTGATACAACCGCAGGGCATTATTAAGTCTGGATGGATGTGTACCGTGATGGTAATACCAATCGAATACAAAAAATGAAATGCCATCGCGATGGGCCCATGCGAGTTGCCGGCGCATGATACGTGGTGTATTGTCCAGCCAACCCGAAAGAGGCTCACGGTCGCCATACGCCGGATTGGTCAGCAGTCCAGTCAGATGAGCGCTGCCTTGATTGGCCCAGCCGTCAAAATAATATACTCCTACAACCGCTTGGGGTTGGATCGCAACCGCTGGATGCGGGGTTTCGGCCAATGCGGAAGCGCGAAGTGCTACGCCAGTGACATCAACCGTGCCGGAACTGCCGGGGGCGGATACATTCAAGAATTCAAGTTTGCTAGAGGCGGAACGCGCTGTGAATCTCAACGTGAAGGGCGTGAATTTGGTATCGACGATGGCTGGGGCCTGCGAAGCAATCTGCCTGCCGCCAACAGCATTGGTGACGATCACCTTCAGGACATCGGAAGTTTCACCGGCCCGCGCGGCAGCGTAATAGCTGATGGTGTACGTTCGGCCGGGCGCAGTCGCCAAGGCCTGAGAGAGATGGCTACCTCTGCCCTGCATAAATGCAAAATCGCGCACGCCAGCAACTGCGCTGTGGCTTGGTGCAAACGGTAAGTTATTGGTTGTGGCCTTGTAGAATCCGGTGTCCGGCCCATTAACCCCGTTGACGCCCGTCCAACCCGTTGGACTCGTCGGGTTGGGGGAAGCCGAGTATCCGGGAAAGGCGGTATAAGCGGCGGCATTCGATGAAAAATCACCATTCTTCACCCCGTTAGCAGTGGCCCAATTGGAGAACGATAACCACGCACACATCACGGATACAAAAGCGGCCATCACCGGATGGGAGGCGCAGAGATTTGGAAAACGGCGGTTCGATGGCACAATGAATCTCCATAAAAAAACTCGCAGCTAAGGGCGGGCAACAAAACCCTCGCACATCGCTACATCGGGCCACCGGTCGTTGCCGAAAAGGGGTGGGCGGGAACCGTAACAGTTTTCGGCCTCGAGGCGAGCCAGCGAAGCTTCACTCCGTGCACGGCTAACAAGCGGGTCTGACCCGTTAATTCTGACTAATGTTCGACGGCAATTCGGGGTTTATAACGTTCAACTCTCGTAAGCCGGTGGTCCCCGTCGCCCCTGGGTTATTTGGCGAAGCCAACGACACGTTCCTGTTGATGGGGATGCTCTGCGCATGGCCATCAAAAAACACCGCATTGGCCCAGCCATCACCCGGGGAAGGTTCGGTCTGACCGTGCCGATACCTCAGCCCCACGTAGCCGGATGGTATGTCCTGGTTGTTCGTAAAGATCGGCCAGGCACCGTTGGCAGGGATAAGATAGTTAATTCCGAAGTAGCCCGGATACACATTCGGCCATTCATTTTGTTGCCAAGAGAACAATGCCGTGCTTGAGTTGGTGGTAGGCGAATTTTGGGTCGCGTCGCCAATGGCGAGTTTCTGCGACGGGTCTTTGACGTTTGATATCTTGCACGTGTAATACTGAGGCCCGTTGTCGACTCCGGGTTGCTTCATTAGCATAAAAAAATTGGGATTGGCGGCATATGTGCTGTAACCCGTCGGCTCGAGATCATACCAAGGGTTCGGCTGGACAATTGGCAGTGTGGAAGCGGGGCATACAAATATTTTGGCAAATTTTTCCATCGCGCCATGATAGGCTGCGATATTGGATGCTGTCGGGTCATACCACGCATTCGTAATGACTGAGGTATAGTTATTACCCTGCGTTGATGTAAATAGTAAAACATTCCAATAGTCAATCAAAAACTGATCGGGATCGCCGTTTGCGGCTATCGATCCGTAAGGAATGGCATCTTTGTACTGATCGGCGTATTCCATCAGCATCTGTCCTTGAGATCGAAGGTTGGCCAGACAGGCGATGCTCACAGCTTGCTGTTTGGCCTGCGACAGCGCCGGCAGCAAAAGGGCTATCAGGATGGCGATGATGGAAATGACCACCAGCAATTCCACGAGGGTAAAACCGTGTAGGGATTTACGAGATGGAAACACATTACCTTTGGTATACATAACGTTTCTCCAAATCTTGGGTAAAAAGCCAAGCCACTTAGAACAGCTTTCTACCAAAACCCAATGCGGCACCGAAAGCGGCGGAAGCATCCCGAAACACTTTGGATGCCCCGCGCCGCCAACATCCCGTTACGTGCTTTGGCGGGTGGCCCGACG
>DZDI01000371.1 GCA_022730455.1 Phycisphaera mikurensis
ACATTCCGATGATGCGCGTTAGCCCTATCACATGGCGCAAGGCCGCCGGATTGGTAGCAGGCGTGGGCAAGGAGGCCAGCCTAGCCGCTGCGCTACGCCTTCACCCAAGCGCACGGCCATATCTTGAAGGAAAACAGGCGCGACATGACCGGGGGGATGCTGTGCTGATTGCGTCATGGGGTGTAAGTCATGGCTAGGGGTATCAGTAAAAACATGGCGGGAGGCAATGCCAGCGATACCCAAAAGCTGAGGACGGCAATCCGCCGCGCACTGCCCCCTATCCTTGCCAAACTCTACGAAATGGCTTTAGCGGGGGACGTGCAGGCCGCTAAGTTGTTGCTAGACCGTTCATTGCCTACGCTTTCAGCCGTGAATGAGAGGCCGACGATAAGCAGCCAGACAACCCATGAACTAATAGCCGAAGTGACCAAAAGAGTTACAGATGGCGAACTAGGGGGGAGAGAGGCCATTGATTTAATTCAGTTTTACGAGGGAATGACAGAACTTGCCAAATTAGCCAAACAAGCGGGAGAAAAAACATGATTGGGATTCGAGACGTTCAAGAATGTGACTTGCCGGAAAGCCTAAAGTATCTGATTAGCCAAATAGGCTATGAAGCCGCTATGAAGCTGCAAGAGGCATTTTGTGGGAGGCGGATTCACGTCCCTATTGGAACTGACAACGAGCAAGGGGGTAAACAAAAGTTTGAGGCAATCGCAGCCGTTGCCGGGGAGGATGCCGCCTTAAAGATGATTGGTATGTACGGGGGGACGTATATTGAAATCCCAACATGCAAGCAGGCCATATCTAAGGCTAACGTGCGCTTCATTATGGACTTGCGGCGCAAGGGAAAAAGCATAGATGAAATGGTGGAAGCCACACGGCAATCAAGGCGGCAAGTTCTGTACTACCTCCAAAGAGGTAAGGCGATAAAACCAGACAACCCCATTTAGACCGCCCCCACCCTGCCACCACTAAACAAGCCCGGTCATGATGCCGGGCTTTTTTAGTGTTGTGGCATGTTTTGTGCATAGGCGCGATTCATGCCACTGAGATAAAAACGCCCGCGCTGACTGTG
>DZDI01000168.1 GCA_022730455.1 Phycisphaera mikurensis
TTCAGTATAGCACTGTAAATGCCGCCATGCAAGGAATTTATTGGATTTTTTCTGATGACATTACCAACCAAGACAATACTTGCGGTTTATGTTATCTCGCAGCCTGCAGAAGTAAGCCGTTTTAGCCTCAAAGCCGATTTCGGCCCGTCCTCGCAAACACCCGCGCCGGTACAAGCCTGGCGGCCAACCATCCGCCTGCCCCAATGCATTCCCTGCGATCTTGCACCCGCCCGCCGGTGCGCTAACCGATGATGACCGCACGCAGGGCGTTGACATTGGTTAACGTCGGGCCCGTCCGAAGCAAGTCACCCAGCGCGTCAAATACCGGAAAACTGTCATGCTGATGCAGAACCGCGACGGGGTCGTACCCGGCCGCTTGGGCACGCGCGAGGGTTGTACCGTCGATAAAGGCTCCGGCGGCATCTCCGAAACCGTCGATGCCGTCGCTATCGCCGGCGACCGCCCATACACCGTGTAAGCCCTGCAGCGCCACCGCCAGACTCAGTGCAAACTCCATATTTCGTCCACCCTTGCCACCGCCACCCTGGCCGATGGTCACCGTGGTCTCTCCACCGGACAACAGCACGGCCGGCGGCGCGATCGGTAGCCCATGGGTGCGCACGCTGCGTGCCATGCCGGCCATCACAATGCCTAGGTCCCGGCTTTCGCCTTCCAATTCTCCAAGTACCAGTGACGTCAACCCCAGCGATGCGGCGGTGTCGGCCGCAGCTTTTAACGCCATCATAGGTGTGGCTATCAGGCGATAATCGGTGGCAAAATCTCCGGGCTTGGGAGTTTCCGGAGCCGTCTGAAGATAGCGTTTCACCTGCGATGAAAGTGGAATGTCATAATGTTTCAGGATGTTTTGAACATCTGCAATGGTGCTGACATCTGGCAGTGTCGGCCCGCTGGCGATCACGGACGGGTCATCGCCGGGTACATCGCTGATGGCCAAAGTCACCACGTGTGCCGGGGCTGCAGCCTGTGCTAAGCGGCCACCCTTGATGGCCGAGAGATGCTTTCGGACGGCATTTATTTCGTGGATGGTCGCACCCGATAGCAGCAATGCCCGGTTTACCGCCTGTTTATCGGCTAAGGTAAGCCCCGGCCCGGGCAGCGACATCAGCGCCGATCCACCGCCGGAGATCAATGCCAACACCAGGTCGTTTGGCCCCAGACCACGCACCATTTCCAGCATGCGTCGGGCGGATATTTCGCTGTTGGCGTCCGGAACCGGGTGGGCCGATTCCATAACCTCAATCTGGCGCGTCGGCACGGCATGCCCATAACGGGTCACAACGAGGCCGGCCATCGCAACATCCGGCCATGCCGCCTCCACAGCGGCAGCCATAACGGCGGCGGATTTTCCGCACCCCACCACCACGCAACGCCCGGGGGGCCGGGGAGGTAAATGAGCTGCGAGAACTTTTAGCGGGTCGGCGCTTTGCACTGCCGCCATAAACATGGCAAGTAATGCGGAGCGTGCCTTGGTTGGGTCCCAGGTGACATCGGCTCGATGCACTGTCGGGGCATGGACTGTATCGGACATGAATTTGAGCCTCTGACCGCAACTGCGGACAAATAAAACGAATTACACTGCCGGTGCGTGTGGCTTTTTATCGCTGCCAATAAATATGGATATCACCGCGGCAATCAGCAGGAATACACTCAGCACCAGAAAACCAGCAAATTCACCATGCGTATGGCCTTTAATGTAGCCAACCACATAAGGCCCCAGAAAGCCACCCAAGTTACCCAGTGCGTTAATTAACCCCATCGCCGCTCCAGCCACCTCCACTTGCAGCAGGGAACTGGGCACGGCCCAGAACGGACCGTAAGGCCCATAGACACCGATCGCGGCGACCACAAGGAATACCATCTGCATCACGGGCCAATGCCCCACGAATTGCCCGGCTATCAGGCCCACTGCCCCCACGATCAAGGGAATGGCCACGTGCATCTGCCGTTTCATCCGCCGATCCGACCACATGGAATTCACCACCATGGCCAACAGCGCGAAGGCGAACGGTATAGCGCTCAGCCAGCCTACCAATTCGGATTGGCCATGTGCGGAAAAACCTTTTATGACACTCGGTACCCACATGGTAAATCCATAAAAACCCGCCATCCAGAAAAAATAGGCCACAATCAGCCAAATCACCTTGGGATTGGTAAATGCCGACCAATATCCCGCTGACGGCGGTTTTGTGGCGGCTTCCTCAGCAATGCTCTTTTCAATATAGTCGCGTTCTTCCACGGACAACCAGCGCGCCTGCGACGGGCGATCGCGAATCACAATCCACCACACCACGACCCAGATCAGCGGCGGAAGCCCCTGAAGGATGAAGACCCAGCGCCACGTCGTAAGTGTCAGCATCCAGCCTGTCAGCGGGGTCATGATTATGGCGGAAAGAGGGAGACATGTCATCCAAAGCGCATTGGCCCGGCCGCGCTCCTTTTGTGGAAACCAGGTGGCCAGCAACACCAGTACGGCTGGCCAGACGCCACCGGCAAAAAAGCCCAAGGCAAAGCGGGCGATGTACAGTTCCGCGACATTCTGCACCAGCCCGCTGGCAACCGCGGGGATGGCCCATAGCACCATGAGTATGGCAACCACTTTTTTGGCGCTCCACCGACCGGCCAATATGCCGCCGGGTATCTGCAGCAGCATGTAACCCACAAAAAAGATGCCGGCCGCAAAGCCAATGGCGGATGCCGTAAGGCCAAAGTCTTTATTCGCATAAGGCAGAACCATCGCTACATTGACGCGATCTACAAAGGCCAATATGTACATCACTACGGCAATCGGAATAATACGCACCCATCGCTGACGCGGAATATGCCGGTTCCCGGAATTGGTTGTCGTTTCCATTTTTTCCTTTCGATTATGGGCAAATAAAATCGCAGGCCTCGCATGCCACCCGATCCAATCCCGGCGGATGAGATGTTCATGCCGGCAGCCATCCGTCATTTATTGACCACGCCGCAGAGTTAAGACCTTCACGGCCTGATACTATGAGGCTTTCGGCCTAACCTTGCAACACGGCCTCATGAACATCTTCCTGCCTCCTATGGGCATGAAAATGGCGGCTGATTACTTAGAAATACGACGCCCCGCGTCGGCAGCACAATGGTTATTCCGCGCGCTGGAAGCATCACGTGCAGGATTTTTGCCGCCATCGGAAATCCTTGCGCATCAACCGGCCGGTCCTTGCGGAAGTAGCGGTATTCTGTAAAGGTTGTCGAGCGGGTGCAGCAGGGTATATCGACCTTGATCAATCGCGATGTTCGGGCATCATTCACCAGCAGGACGCTTAGGATTCGGTGGCCATGGATCATGCGGATGCCTGCCATTGTGCGAAACCGTCTGGCGTTCAGAGGTTCCGTGCAATCGATTATTCGGGTCCCTGCGGGAAACATGCGGGACATCAACGACCAAGTATAAAACCAGGGGCGGATGTTAAAATCGGCTCTGTCGCCCATGACCGCCCCCTGCGAATTCCAGAAGCCCCAGATTTTCAGCGTCAATGGCCCGGGTGGATGCGTTATCAGTTTGCCATTGACCACGTGCATGGCGTCGTCGAGGTCCCATGCGGAAACACCATTCCAACCTGCACGAAAAACCTGTGCAGCGTAATCTGCCATCCGCACACCATAGGCAAATGTCTTTACATGTGGTTGTTGATCGCCATTGCATCTGCCGTCAATCAAGCCGGCTTCGCTGACAACAAAAGGCTTTCGCACAGCGGTGTGGTCAATGGATACGACAAGACGCTTCTCCCGTACCAGGGCGGGTTCGATCAAGCCGTTGCAGACTTCGGCATTTTTCGGGTACCAGTGAATATCGTACAACCCCACTGTGTGACTTGCGTATCGGGCCACCTGCGGCAACAGAGGAAAGTTGTAGTGCGGATTTTTGCCGGGATCGCCATAGGTATCCGGGCCGATGATTTTTACCGCCTGCGCCAATCCGGCTCGGGCCAGCGCCGCGTTCAACGCCGCAGCGACGTAGGCCCAGCGCTGAATGGATACGGTCTGTGGCTCATTGATAAAGTTGTAATAGCGGATGCAGGTGAAACCATCCGTTTTGCGGAGCCGGGCAATACCGCCGGCTATTTTATTGGCCCAGCGATCCAATTGACGGGGTGGCATCGGGGTGTGCTTATATTGATTATCCAATGGCAGGGGCCACCAGGTTCCCAGAATCACCTTGCAACCATGCTTCTGTGCCCAGCGCAGAATCATGGATACTTCCGGTTGCGCCTTCCAGTCGGCATTCATCCCCATGACCCGTAAAAACCCCGGTCGCATGAAACTGACCCGTTGAAGAATAATCTTCCAGTCACGCACCGATGGAGGGTACGCGTAGGGGTCCCACTGGACGCCAAGGCCCAACGTGCCGGAATTAATGGTTCGGTGCGCATGGACAACCACTTCCTGCCCATGGCTTGGAACTGCGCATGCTGAGGTAAGCAGCACGGCCGCCAGCGCGACGGCGACGCGCTTCCACCTTCGCCATGGGATGACGGATGCCACTGGTTTGGTCATTTTGATGATTTTCTCACAAAACAGAAATTATGATCTCCATCATCGAAATGGCATCGCCTGTTATCATAACAATCATCAGGCGACATCAGGCCCGCCGCCGCAATCGGCCCAAAGGCCTGCACGCCCCAACTGCAAGGAGCCAGCGGCGAAAACCGGGTCCGTGTACCCATTGAGC
>DZDI01000169.1 GCA_022730455.1 Phycisphaera mikurensis
TGGTCGCATCAACTATAGAGGCGAACCAATCGTTTGGTTTCCGCAAGGGTGGTTTTGTTACGGAAAGGAAAAAGTTATGGAGAACCTTAAACGCAAGCAAGACGGGCAGGATACAGGTACATACTTGTCGGCCCAGCAAGTGGCCAATATGTGCAACGTGTCGTCACGCACAGTCTTGAGCTGGCGGTACACGCGGGGCCTTAAGGCAATCAGCATATCCAAGCGTTGCGTGCGCTATGACATCCGGGATGTTCAAGCCATGCTTGAAGCCTGCAAATAACGGTCAAGAAATAGCCCGGCGGCCTATCACAAACTGCCGGGCAAATATAAAAGAGGATTGTTTCATGATACAAACAAACCATGCCAGTGTCAACGATAACTTCCAAGAATTCAGGACATTAAACCAACGCGGCCATTGGCTCATACCCATTGCTCGCGGCACGAAAGCGCCCCAGATAAAGGGGTGGCAGCACCTACGCATTGGGCCGGAAGACTTTGATAGGTATTTCAGTGAGCCATGCAATGCGGGCGTACTCTTGGGCTTGGCCGACGCCGAGGGCTATGTGCTGGTGGATATCGATTTAGACTTGCCGCAAGCGGTAGAACTGGCGGATCAGCACTTGCCGCCTACTCAATTCCGCTTTGGGCGGGAGAGTAAACCCAACTCGCATCGCTTCTATCGGGTTCGGGGCGACGTTAAGGGCAAGCCTTATAAGGGAGCGGATGGCAATACCATTGTTGAGATACGCGGCGCAGGGCAGCAAACCGTGGTGCCGGGCAGCAAGCATCCAACCGGTGAATGCGTCCGATGGGATGAAAACGGCGCGGCCGCCATTGTGGAACTGGCCGACCTTACCGCCAGCGTGGCGAAACTCGCAGCCGCCTGCGGCTGGCAACCACCCCCCATGGCCGATGCCCAGCCAAAGGCAGCGGCGGCGGCCGACTGGGTTTCTCGCTGCAAACGGTACCTTGAGAAGACGCCGGACAGCATCAGCGGCCAAGGGGGGCATGATGCTGTTCTGCGGGCTTGCTGCGAGGCTTTCCGTTTTGGGCTTTCGGATGCCGAGGCGAGGGATATCGCAACTTGGTACAACGCCAACAAATGTAACCCGCCATGGAATGAGCGGGAGATTGAACATAAGCTCGCCGACGCCAAGCAGAAGGTATCGGGAGCGGCAGAGTTTGGCATACGCCAGAGGCAGGGCGTAACGCCGGACTGGGTGCCATCGCCGATTGATTGTTTCCCACGAGAGATTGCCGAACTGGCCAAGGCGTACGCCGAGGATACGGGGATAGACAGCACAGCGGTTGCCATCGCGTTAACCGCCGTGGCCGGATCAGCAATCGGCAATTCAAGGTCTGGCAAGCCCAAGGAAAGATACGGCGGGAGCGGCGGTGTGCCACCAAGCATATGGTTTATGCTGGTGATGCCATCCGGGGCAATGAAGACGCCGCTATTGGATTTTGCCGCCAGTTTCCTGAAGCCAAAAGATAAAGAATTACGCGACAAACATAAGCGGGAGATGCTGGATTATGAGGCCCGGCATGACGCCTATATTGCCGCCCAGAAATCGCGAAAGGCCAGCGAGGCTGGGGAGAAAATGCAAAAGCCAAAGCCACCGCCAGCCGGGCAGTTGATAATGGCCAATACGACCTTTGAAGCGATGGCCGAAGTCCTTAATGACAACCCGCGAGGGGTTCTAATGCACGTGGATGAAGGGGCCGGATGGATCAGCGACTTTGACCGATACACCAACCGTTCAAGCGTGTCTTCCTGGCTTGAAATGTTCAACGCCAACCATATCACAATCAACCGTAAAACCGGCGAAAACAAACGCGTTTATATAGAGCGCGCCGTGGTTGGGCTTATTGGCGGCATACAGCCGGGAGCCTTGAAGCGGCACTTCACGCCGGAATTCCTTGAAAACGGTTTTTTGGCCCGGCTCATACTGGTGATGCCGCCGGTCAAGGCCAAGGTTTGGAGCGACAGCACTATTCCGCCGGAGGCAATGTGCCGGATGCAAGAGCTTATAGATGGCCTATGGGCATTGGAGGGCGGGCCGATTATCGACCGTACCACTGGCGAGGAAACCGGCACAAGTCCGAGGGTATTACAATTCGACGATGCGGCGAAAAAAAAGTGGGTGGCTTTCGCCAATGCCCATAACGCTGAACTGCACAACTTAACCGATGATGAACTGCGGGCCGCCTACGCGAAGATTGAAAATTACGCGGTTCGGTTTGCCCTTATCTTTGAACTCTGCCGCAACCGCGACGCTGCCACCATAGGGGCCGAGAGCGTTGGGAACGCCATCCAATTGGCCAATTGGTGCACGGGTGAGGCATGCCGCGTTTACGCAGCCATGAGGGGCAAGCCTGCGGCGGATAGCTTTGAGGCCGACGCCGACCGGATACGCCGATGGCTTGCGAGAGAGGGTAAGCCATCAATCACGCCGCGCGATTTTTCACGGATCGCAAGGCGGTTTAAAACCTGCGAGGAGGCCGAACTACGCCTAAGAAATCTGGCCAAGGAGGGGTACGGCGTATTCAGCGAGGCAATGACTGAAAAAGGGAGGCCGACCACCTGCTTTACGCCGCATGAAAAGCGGGGGAGTGCGACAAAATGATTTAGAGGCATCATTTTGCTGGGGAATAATGCAATTTGTCGCATGTCGCATGTCGCGTCTACTACGTTTAGTCATTTTGTCACACGTTCTTACGGAGCAAACATTATGAATAAAAGACCATACCTTACCGGCTTAATTCGAGATAGCTTGGATGATGCCCTTATCTTCCGGGACATATTGGATGATGCCATCGAGCGTGTGCCGGGTATCGCTGGCGTCCGGCAGGCGGAGCCTTTGGATTTATACCTTATGCGGTTGACCGTCCAAGACATGGTTGCCGACTTGGCATTTGCCATGGAGGAACTTACCGCGAGGATGCCGACCGTTAATAAAGAATTGCCATCGGAAGTTTACTTGGCCTACGATAGAAACCCGGCATTGCTCAAGATGCTCAAGGAAAAGAGGCGAAAAAACAGTGGCCGTCTAGTTTGGGGGCGCCCTTGTCATTATTGCGGGGGTTACGGATTGACTTTGGGCGGGCGACGCTAAGCGTTTACGGGCCAAGGCGGGTGTACAGACACCTTGGCTTATCAATCGCCGGAAATGGCCGTTTCCGGGCCGTGTAAAGAAAAGTATACGCTTTTGGGTGAAACAGTCGGAATTTGACAACGTATTTGAATGTGGGATAATTACAGCGTATGAAAGATATTCAAGAGCAATTACGTGAGGCAATCAAAGCATCCGGGCTAACCTATTACCGCATTGGCCGGGATTGTGAGATTGACCACCATACCGTTGCACGTTTTACGCGGGGTGAGCAGACAATCACGCTTACCTTGGCCGCGCGGATCACCGACAGGCTTGGCTTGAAACTTGTGAAGAAAGGGGATTAACCATGGCGAAGCTATTCAAACGTACTCTACGGAGCGGGGCCAAGACGACCCATTGGCTTGGCAAGGTGTGTGAGGATGGCCAATGGCATACCGTCAGCCTATACCCTGATAAGCAGGCATCCGAAACGGAATTAAGGCGGCTCCAGTCGCTTGCCGACCGGCGCTCCGCCGGGCTTATTACCGAACAGACAGAAGCGGCGGCCATGCCATTGGCCACACACTTGACCGAATACCTTGCCGACTGCCAACGCCAAGGGTATGCGGAGAAGCATATTTACATGATACGCATGATGATGAACCGCCTAATTGGAGAGGCCGGATGGAAGATACTGCGGGATATCAGCGCTGAATCGACCCGCAAGCTATTTAATCGGCTCGCCGATGCGGGTATGGGGGCGGCAAACTATAACCGCCATCTAACCCGGCTCAAAGCCTTTTGTAATTGGTGTGTGAAGCACGAGCGGTTGCTCGCCAACCCTTTGGCGAGTCTCTCTAAACGCAAGGAAATACCCAACCGGCGGCAGGCTTTCACGGATGACCAACTAGCCGCCCTACTGGCCAATTCGCCAGAGGACGGGCGGGGTGTCTATCTTACCGCCGCATTGTCCGGCTTGCGCCGGGGGGAGATACGCCAGTTGCAGTGGGGGGATTTACACCTTACAGCGGTTGAACCGTTTATCCAGTTGAGAGCCACCACCACCAAGAATGGCCGCGATGATACCCTGCCGATGCACAAGGAACTTGTGGATATGTTTCGCCGCATGAGGCCGGGCCATCCCAACGCCAAGGTTTTTGCTGCGTTGCCGACCATGAAACGGATGCGTAGCGACTTGCGGGCGGCGGGCATCCCTACCGACACTGGCCTATGCTTTCACAGTTTGCGACATACGTTTTGCACACGGCTTGTAAAAAGCGGGTGCAGGCTCAAGGCGGCGCAGCAGTTGATGCGGCACTCGACGGTGGAATTGACCGCCAAGGTCTACACACACCTTGGCATCATTGATACCGCCGACGCCTTACAAGGGCTTTCACTGCCCAAACAGGCAACCGAGGGCCGGGCGACCGGCACCGATGATTTATCTATCTCTAAGGCGCACCAAATGGCGCACCAAACTACTTGCGAAAACCTGCCTTTTGTTTCCTCAACTTGCGTTAATAATTTATTGGCAAGTGAATCGCCATCAAATGCTAAAACCACTATGGACGGGCAGGAAACGCCTATGGATGGGGATAAAAATAATACAGCGGGCGATGGGA
>DZDI01000170.1 GCA_022730455.1 Phycisphaera mikurensis
AGAGCGCTAAGAACCGCGAAGTATTATTGAGAAATTTAAGGCAGTGCAACCTCGTTTTCTTTGCGTTTCTTTGCGTTTCTTTGCGGTGAACAGGACCGTTTGCACCGCGGAGAGCGCCCGGAGCCCGCCCAGCGGCCTGTGGTCTAGTGCTCTGTCACGCCTACAAATTAGGATTGACGGTGGGCTAGGGGGTTGTGGGCGCGAAGCGAGGAGGATTGTGTATGGGAACATACAATGACGACGAGCGACAAAGCACTAGCCTCGCCGCCTCATCCCTCGGCCAACAATCGGCGCACCAGCGCCTCGTAGCGTTCTCTCTGCAGTTCAAGCGTATAGTTCGCCAAGGCCCGATCGCGGCTCGCCTCGCCCATCTTCGGCCACAACTCTCGATCGGCCATCACACGCTCGAAGCCTTCCAAAACGGCATCGTCGCTTACGTCGCGGATTAACCAACCGGTGACCCCATCGACCACTGTCTCGCTTGGCCCCCCCAGTGCATGGGCCAATACGGGCTTGCCCGCGAGCATCGCCTCAACCACCGAAAGGCCAAAAGCCTCCGATCCGGAATGCAGACTGACCGCCACATCCACCACCCCATAATACCTCTCAGGCGCGGCTACCTCACCGATGAGGTAAACGTTTTTTTCCAAGCCCGCCACCTTAATAAGAGACTTCATTTCGCCCAGGTACTCCAAATCCTTGGCGCCGCCTATAAGCAGCAGGCGGGCGGCGGGGTACCGCTTGACGAGCGCTGCAAATCCCCGGATCGCGCGCAGTTGCCCTTTTTGAGGTGTTATCCGGCCAACTACTGCAAATACCGCATGGCCGGCAGGGATTCCTATTTCATCGCGACTGATCGCATCCGTCGCCATCGGACGGAACCGCTGCGCATCGCCGCCGGGATGAATGACCACCGGCTTAACCGGGTGTTCCCCGATCGACTCGGCCGTGAAGCGGCTATTGGCGACGCACGTAACCCGAAGCCGCTTCATGATGGCCTGCAGCAAGCGTCGGTTTAAGTCAAAAGGGTATGGCGAAAGTGTATTGGGCATTTCCCAAATGCAGGCAATCCCCAGCCGCCGCGCCGACAGGGCGGCCGCAAACATCAGGTTAGGCCAAACCACATGGACGGCATCAACGTGCGTCTGGCGCAGCATCCGGGTAAGTTTTGACGCTAGGCGACGCGAATCCATCAACACTTGGAACTGCTGCAACATCTTGCGCAGTACCCCACCATGGAGTGCCGGGGGCGGATTCTCGCGCAGATTCCACACCTCCATGCCTCGCCGGGCAAGTTCACCGGTAAAGCACCCGGAGATCAGGCTCACAATGACCGGGGTGATGCCACGATCCTTGATCGTGCTGGTTAGTCCACGCACCGTTTGTGCCACTCCGCCGCCAATCTCGTCGCCGCTAATGATCCAGGCCACACGCGCCAGCTCAGGCTTGCAATCACGCGGTGCGGCCGCCTGCGCGGATGGCGCTGCAGGCGCACACTGCGGCGCGCCAATCAGGCGGAGGTAAAGCTCCGTCTGGCGTTGGAGTGAAAATTGGGCAATGGCCCGATTTCGCCCCGCCGCCCCCATCGCCTTCCATGATCCACGTTGCACCAAGGCGCGTGTAATGCCATCCGCAATATGGCCAGGCTCAGCCCCTGCCAGATGCCATCCATTAAATCCATCGATGATCGTCTCCGCCGGCCCACCAAGCGGATTCACCAGCACCGGCTTTTCCATGAGCATGGCTTCGACGACCGCCAAACCAAAAGGCTCCGGGGCGCTGCGAACACTCGCCACCATGTCAATGGCCCCATAGTAGCGTTCCGGCACGGGCGTAAACGCAACCAGATGTACCGCCCCGTGCAGCTCGTTCGATTCACTCATGGAGCGAATTTTCGCGCCGTACGCTGTGTCGTGCGGACCGCCTACAATCAGCACGTGGAGCTCGGGGTGACGCGCCCTCAGCCCCGCTGCAGCTTCAAGCACGCGGTCGCATCCCTTTTCCGGCACCAGCCGTACGAACATGCCCAGCACCGATGCATCTGAAGGTATGCCAAGTTCAGCACGCAGGTGAAGGTCCGCAGCCACAGGTTGGAAACGGCGTTCATCAGCGCCGAGATAAAACAGCTCCGGGGCCACAGGTTTCCATCCTAAACTGTCGGCCACCATGGATCCCATCGCCAAGACGGTGTAATTGTATTTTTTCAGGACGGCTTGGATAATCCGGCGGTTCAGGCCAAATGGGTATCTTGCCGATAGAATATTCTGCACTTCCCAGATGCAGCGCTGCCCGTTCGTTTGGGCAGCCTCACCAACGGCCGTGAGAAAGTTGGGCCAGGTGGTGTGAAGTATATCGGCCCCGACATCCTTAGCCGCTTTTGCAATCGCGGGCACCGCCCTGCGCTGTGCACCCGCCGCGCGGCGGTAACCGATGGCGCTTTTAAGTATCCCGCCGCTCAACCCGGGAAACTTGCCCAGGCCCAGACTGATCGCATTGAACCCACGATCGCGGCACTCGTCGTGAAAGCGCCCCGGCACCAGCGAAAGTATGGTCACGTCAAGGCCAGCTTCAGAAACGCGCCCCGCCAAGCCGCGCACCATCTGCGCGTCGCCGCCCATTTCATCCCCATTGATCACCCAACAAATATGCAAAAATGACCTCCCAAAATTCGGGCCACCGGGCTGGCGGATTCGCCCAGGAAAAAAGCGGGACGCAGTATAGCACAGGGCAAGAATTGTGGGCGCAAGAAAGAACACGGCACCGCTTGATACACTGGCCCGCAACATTTCTGGCGGCCGGCCATTACCTTTGGTCGAAGGCTGTACATCAGTTTGAATCTTTTTATCGGCAGATTGCACCAACGGCAGGCCAGACTTGATGGACGCTTGCCGCGCTGCTCGACTGCCCGCATCATGTACCGCCGGATGAGCGGACCGAAAGCTACCACACCCAGCACACCTCTGAGCCAATCGCTCACCGACCAGACGGCCAGCGGCTTTTTGTGGATGCTGGCTCAGACCGCTGGATCCAAGATTTTCGGTTTTGGCACGCAGATCGTGCTGGCGCGGCTGCTGGCCCCGCACGATTTTGGTTTGGTGGCCTTGGCGTATGCGGCGGTTTCGTTTGCCGCAGTCATCCGCAACACCGGCATTCAGCAGATATTGGTGCAGCGGCAAAGGCATTTTCGCCGCTGGGCCAATCCCGCATTTTGGTTTGAGCTGACAGTAAGCCTTGCCACTGCTCTCACCTTGGTGGTGGTGGCTCCCATTGCGGGGGCAGTCTTCCACAGCCATACCATCATTGGCTTAGTACTCATTATTGCGGCAGCGGCACCGCTTAGCCCATGGTACGTGGTGCCCAGCGCCAAACTGATGATGGATATGCGGTTCCGAGCACTTGCCGCTGTTAATATCGCCTACAACTTGGCCGCGATGGTTGTCAGTGTAGTGCTCGCATGGCGCGGCTTTGGGCCTTACAGCTTCGTCATCCCGTTATTGGTTGCAGGGTTGGTCCGGGTGGTGTGGCTGTGGCGGCTCACCTTGCCGCCCATCCGGTGGCGGCTGCAGTTCCGCCGCTGGCGATTTTTGGTTGCAGATAGCTTTTACATGGTCACAACCAGCTTTCTTCTGTCGGTGATGCTTCAGGCCGGCAGTTTGGCGTTGGGGTTTTACTACGCGAAGTCGGTGGTCGGCCAGTTCTTCCTCGCGTTCAACCTCTCCAGCCAGGTGTGGCAGTTGCTATCACAAAACCTCGGCAGCGTGTTGTTGCCCGCGTTTGCCAAACTTCAGGGTGATGGCCAGCGGCAAATTGCCGCGCTGCTGCGGGCATCTCGGATGCTGGCGTTTCTCTCGGTGCCGGCCAGCCTGCTGCTGGCTACCGTCGCAAGGCCAGTTGTGCTCGTCGTCTACGGTGCAAAGTGGCTGCCAGCGGCACCGATTCTCCAAATCCTTGCCATTGGTGCAGCTCTAGGTGTCCCAAGCACGCCGGCGTATACGTCCCTGCAATCGCAGGGGAAATTTAAGTCCATTTTTTTATTCACGCTGATACAGTTTTTGCCCTTCATGGCGGCCGTATTTGCCGGTGCGCGTATGGGCGGTGCGGTTGGGGCTTCGGCCGCCTGGCTTGTGTTGCAGGCGGTTCTGTCGCCTGCGTGGATCAGGCTTGCTTGTGCCGCCGGGTGGCGGGAAATAGCCCGCGTCTACCTGGGACCGTTTGCCGCCAGCGGGCTGGCATTGGCACCGCCACTGCTGCTGGCGTGGTTTTGGCGGCCCCTCAGCGGCCACTACCTTGTTTATGGCGTGGTGGCGATTGCCTCGGTCGCGCTGATTTATCCCCTTGCGGCGTGGATATTATGCCGGGGAGAGATGCGACAATTTCTGGGCCAAGCCTCTCAGCTCAAGGCGAGACTGCTGGGGCGAGGCGAACGCCTGTAGAAGCCCGTTAAATTAATATAGCCAATCGATTTTATTATTACTTACACGGGCACTGCTTCCGCTGCCATTTGTGCGCCGCGCCCACGTTGGCAATGCCACGGGCGTGGGCATCAGCGAGGCTCGGCCGACGGGGCCGCCCGCGAAAGGATTTTCTCGTAGTTTTGTACTGGTTCAGCCTGAACAGGAGAAATAGTCTCGGTGCCTAATACTACAGCGCGACATTTGCGAAAGAGAAATTCATGGGTGAGCCGAAGAGAACATGTAAGGGCATGTTTTCAAGGAG
>DZDI01000372.1 GCA_022730455.1 Phycisphaera mikurensis
GTTGCTCATGTGGGCTTACCGGCACGAGGTATCGGTTTGTATTCTGTTTTACGGAGTTTAGGCAGTCCAATTGGATGGGCAACAATACCCTTGCAGGGCGAGTAAATAGGTATGTATGACGCGGAGGTGATGGAGTTTTACTTGCACAAGGTTGCGGTAATTCCGTGTTTGCCTACGGGTATGGTGTTGATATTGCTGGCTTCGGGGCTTGTTTTTCGCCGTTGGTGGCTGATTGGTGTTGCTTTGTCGGTATTTTGGCTGGCAAGCACGCCGGTGGTTGCGGGATATTTGCAGTATTACGTTGAACGTGGCGCTGTTCGGCTTCAGGTTTTGGAAGCGCCTAAAGTTGATGCGATTGTTGTCTTGAGTGGGGGCGGCGTTGAGCGGCGTAATGCGGGTATTGAGCTTTACAAAGCCGGGGCGGCTCCCGTGCTGATGTTTACTGGGGGATGGGCGCCGTGGAGTCCTGACAAGCCGCTGGAGGGCGATGTATCGCTTCAATACGCCCTGAGTTTGGGGTTGCCTGCTTATGCCTTGCGAACCACGGGGCGGGTAATGCACACCACGGCGGAGGCTGGGGCGATTCGCCAGGAATTCGAAAGGATGGTTCCTGATGCGCTAACCGTGGAGCCGCGCATTTTGCTGGTGACATCGGCGGCGCATATGGAGCGTGCGCGTATTATTTTCACTAACGCGGGGTTGCGTGTGTCACCTTTTCCAGTAGGAACGCCTGTTAAGATGCCAGTGGTGCGTGATGTTCTGGATTTTGTGCCTCAGGCGGGTGCCTTTGCGCGAACAGAAGTGGCCTGGCGTGAGTTGTGCGGGCAATGGATGTATGGGGTATCTGGTGTATTGACGCGTGGCTGGTCTTATTGATCCGGTACGATTTAAACCGGAATAACGCATGAGCACCGTTCGTGCTGAGCCTGTCGACGCACGGCTCTTCGACAGGCTCAGAGCGAACGGATTCATGAATAAATCGTGGCGGGTCTTAGTAGGTTTTAATTTTTCGGTCGCGGCGAATGGCCGCGTTTTTTTTGGAAGGACTTACACAAAACCCGGACTTTCTCCCTCC
>DZDI01000373.1 GCA_022730455.1 Phycisphaera mikurensis
GCTGTTGCGGATGATGGGCGTTCATGGTCGTTCTCCTGTGAGTTTACGGGGTGACAATATAAGTGCTGGCGGCATTGGGACCGAGGTTAAAACCCGCCTGCGATAATGCGCGGCCCACGGCCGCTGTGGTGTTACTGTCGGTGCAGGCACCGGTTCCGGTGCCCACATTTAAGGTGACCTTTTGGGTGCTCGCCGTAATCACTGCCGGATCAATGCCGATCTGACTGCAATTGGTCGTGCTGCCCTGACTGGTATAGGCCGGGACCGCGTGATCCAGCGGTGCGGTGGCGGTACTGGACAACACCGCGAAAACACTGACCGAATGGCTGCCCTGCCGGGTGTCCAGCGCCATTTTGACGGTGGATACCGCTTCGCGAAAATTGGCAACCACCGTTTCTGCCTGCGCGTCGCGGATGTAAGAAAAATACTGAGGTATCGCAACAGCCGCCAGAATCCCGATGATGGCAATGACAATCATCAGTTCGATGAGGGTGAAGCCACCGTTCTTCTGGAGTATTGGGCTGGGCATGGTGTGACCTTTCCGAGAGGGTTCTGAAATTATTTTTGAGATGGGGATCAGAGCACTGTCCGAAAGGTGCAGCCCCGAAGGGCTGCGGAAGCGGAAATCAACTGAAACTGATGCCGCCGTTTGAATCTATAGATACCGAGCATGATGTGCCAGCAGAACAATTACCAGAAGCCGTAGTAGATGTTACACCGCCCTGCGTGCCTTGGAGATTCATGCTTGATAGCGCCGCTCCAACAGCTGTAGCTAACGTACCACTTCCGCCAGACAACTTAATAAGCACATTGCTTTTGGTGGGACTCACCGATTGTCCTGCTGTCGGTGTTGTTCCAGTAGCCGTCGTTGAACCGCCAACTACAAGTGAGTATCCACCCGGTAAGGAATATGTTGGCATTGAAGTAGTTTGACCTGCAGAAGCTGCGGCTACTGCAGCTGTGCCTTGAGTCACCGCCTGATGAAAGTCCTGCGTAATCGTCGTTGCTTTAGAAGTCACGATGTACTGCTCATACTGCGGAATGGCGATGGCCGCCAGAATGCCGATGATGGCAA
>DZDI01000171.1 GCA_022730455.1 Phycisphaera mikurensis
TAGGCGTCTCTCCCAGTTGTAACATGGCGGCGACGGTAACTCTCAGCGGTTATCATATGGCGCGATGGAAAACCAGTATCTACTTTACACCTACGAGCGGCTTCGCAACCAATTGGCGATGCAGACGGTCGATATTCCGGAAAAGGAACTCTGTCGCCAACCGCTTAATGGCATCAATCACGCCGCATGGCTGTTAGGACATATGCTTTGGTTTGAGCACGGTTTGTTGACCAGTGTTCTGAATGAAAAAATTCCGGTGGTGCTCGATCCGAATTGGACACAGGTATATGGCTTGGCATCGGAGCCGCGCAATGCCCCGGGGCTTTACAAACTCAAGACGGCATATCTGTCGATGCTGGAAGCCACCGCACAGGCTGCCGTACACGCCATATCTCATTTTCGGATAGACATGTTTGAGCAGCCCAACCCCAATGATCTGTCCAAGGGAATGTTTCCAACCATAGGTACCGCGCTTGCCGCGTTGTGCACCCACCGCAGCTACCATCTGGGCCAACTGGCTGTGTGGCGAAAAATCGTCGGGCTTCCCCATGCGGGCTTATAATCGCGTCGCCCGGCGGAAACGCCGACCATACCCAACTCTCGCCGCTGCAGGCATCCGCTGCTATCATTGGGCGGCAACGAGAAGGTGCACCAAGGGTGCACTGCCGCCACAGCCCGGCACCATGATGTTCAGGGGATTACCAGATGTCCGAAAACAGTCATAATGTGATTTATCTTGACAACGCCGCCACCAGTTGGCCCAAACCCGCTATCGTGGGTGAGGCGATGTCGCATTTTTTAGCGCAAGAGGCGGCCAATCCCGGCCGGGCGGGACATCGGATGGCCATCGCCGCTGAAAAGATGCTCGACAGCGTACGCAAGACCTTGACCGAATTTATCGGCGGTACCGATCTCCATCGCCTGGTGTTTGCCATGAACGGCACCGATGCATTGAACATCGCTTTCAAAGGCTTCTTGCGCCAGGGCGATCATGTCATCACCACCATGCTGGAACACAACAGCATTTCGCGACCGCTTCAGGCTATGGCCGATTCCAGTTTTATTAAATTGACCCGAATTGATTTCTCACCGCAGACCGGTGTGATTGATCCGGCCGATGTAGCTCAAGCCATCACCCCGCAAACTCGGCTTATCGCCATGACGCATGCCAGCAATGTGCTTGGCACCATTCAACCCATCAGCGAAGTTGGGAAGTTGGCACGCGAACGTGGTGTGCGGTTTTTAGTCGATGGGGCGCAGACGATTGGCGTGTTGCCGATTCACGTCATGGATGACTGTATCGATTTGCTGGCGTTCCCAGGCCATAAATCTCTACTTGGGCCAACCGGTACCGGCGGTCTGTATGTCAATACCAGCATCAATATGGATGAATTTCGGGCGTTTCGCGAAGGCGGTACCGGCGGTGATTCCGGCAGCCCCACGCAGCCGCGGCTGATGCCCTATTTTCTCGAAGCAGGCACGCCCAATACCGTCGGCATTTGCGGTTTGGGTGCATCCACCCAATACGTGGCCGCACACGATCCAGCTAAAACATTGCAGCATGAGCGCACACTGGTTCAAAAATTTATTGACGCCGCGGCTGAAATCAAACCATTGGTCATTTATGGTCCGGTTGGTTCAAATGCCGCCGCCCATCGTGTGGGCACTATCAGTTTTAATTTAAATTCTTATTCACCCCAGGAACTTGGGGCCATTTTGGATGATTCTTTTGAAATCGCCGTCCGGCCCGGTTTGCATTGTGCACCCTACACACACAAAACGCTGGGCACATTCCCCGATGGTGCGGTGCGCGTAAGCCCCGGTCATTTTTCAACTTCCGAACAAATCGACCAACTACTCGCAGCGCTGCACGAAGTGGGGTAAATTACGGCAGCCTGATGGCCGATGCCAGAAGGATTTTGACGCCCGGCATGATGACTATTACCATGCCAGCAAGATACACGGACATGTGTGAACTTTAGAATGGGTTGAAGTTAATGAAAGTAAGTTTTCATCGGCAGGCTCTTACCGAAGTATTAGCGCTCGCGACGGGCATTGTTCCAAGCCGCTCTCCTAAGCCGGTACTGGGTTGCGTGCGTCTATCCACCGCGTCACTTCCCACCGGTCGAGCGGTCCAAGTGGTATGCACCGACGGCGAGATGACATTGGAAACCTATCTGCGGCAGGTGGACATCAAACAGGATGGCGTTTTGCTTCTACCAGCGATTAAGTTTGCGGAAATCGTCAATAACTCGCCTGATGAAACCATTGCGATAACAGCCAGCAATGAAAAAGCCACATTGACCGGCCAGGACAGTTCCTACACGCTGCTTGGCTTTGGGGTTGAAGGTTACCCGCCGATCGAATCCTTTGATGGCAAGCCGGATTTTTCCATTCAAGCTGGCGCACTCAAGCGGATGCTGGATTGCACCCGTTTTGCCGCCGCGAAGGAAATGAGTCGTTACGCCATCAATGGTGTCCTTTTTGAGGTTAAAAGCAAAAAGCTCTCTCTGGTGGCAACGGATGGCCACCGTATGGCCCAGGCACGCGAGGATATTCAGGCTGACGAGGTCAAAGATTTATCCGCAGTTGTACCCATCAAGGCGATTACACATATTGAAAAATTACTAAGTGATGCACAGGCCACCATCGAAATGCAGTTTCGTGAAAACAAGCTCTTTGTTCAGGTGCTGGCCGGCGGCGAAGAAAATGGCCAAAAGGCCGTAAAGGCCAGTTTCAGTGCAACCCTGGTCGAAGGTGTCTTCCCACAATATCAGGATGTCATTCCGAAAGATTGCGATCGCAAAGCCAATATCCAGGGCGCCCCGTTCAGCAGTTCTGTTCGGCGTGCATCTCTGATGACCAGTGACGACTCCCGCGCCATCAAAGTGGCTTTTACCAACAATCAACTTGATCTGGTGGGGCGATCCCCGGAGCTGGGCGAAGCGCGTATCACCATGCCGATTGAATTCACCGGCCCGGCAACGGAATTGGGCTTTAATCCACAGTACCTGTTGGATGCCGTCAAGGTATCGCCAACAGATAGTTTCAGTTTTGAATTTAAAGGGCAGGGACCGGCTCTGATGCGCTTTGGGAAAGCATTTGTTTATGTCATCATGCCGGTCACCATTCCATAATTGTCCTTTCCGCCAAAGGCAATGTCATGCGTATGCTGCAAAAACCAACGGTCGCATCCATAACGCAGATTGTGCGCTTTCGCCACGCCAATCAAAAGGTCGGCACACAATCGCTGGCTGAAATTTTGCCAGGCTGGTTTGCCACCGAGGTTCTCAAGCCCGCACGTACCATGGATTTCATTGAACCTATCTGGCGAAGCCTACCTGAGCCACTGCGCCGTACGTGTAACCTGCGAGGAATCCATCGGTCCATCCTGACCATTCATTGCGACCAGTCGACCGCCCGGTCAGAATTGGAGCGCCTGTTGCGGAATGGTTTGCTGCTGCAAATCCAGGCAGCATCTCACGGCCGCGTTAAAAAGGTGAAAGTGGTCGTTAAACGCCAACCATGACACATCAAGCCTGCGGTTTTTTTTAGCAGACATTTCGCTGAGTTACCAACAATTTACTCTCCACCTTGAATTCGGGTTTGGCTCGGTGGGCATTGGGAGCTGAGTTTACTCTAAGGGCTATAATAGTTTTATAAATCGTCGTCGTAACAGTAGGGACTGTCTCCGCTGTTAGGATGACTGTAATGTAATGTTGTAACATGTTTATTTATAAGTTGTTATAAACTTATACACAGGTTTTACTTGTGGTGTATAACATGTCTGTTGCATAAAAATTGGGCTTGTCTCTGGTAGACCATGTCACCGGCTGGACATGGTATTTTGAAGCCATACAACGTTTTCAAATAGGTAAAATCAGTGGCAAATCGGCAAGATGCGCCAAGTTATCAACAGCTTATAAACAGGTCCAAAGACACCCGATGTTGGCCTGCACTGGATAGCGCCCGACCGGTAAAATATGCCGATGTGACTCTCCGGGCTACCACACGGGGCAGGCTGAGATTACACTTTAATCATGATTCTACTGATCGATAATTATGATTCATTCACCTACAACCTCGTGCAGCGAATAGGTGAAATTTCAACTGAAAAAATAGATGTATGGCGCAATGATAAGATAACCATTGCGGAGGTAGAAAAACTTCACCCGGCAAGGATCATCATCTCGCCGGGGCCATGCACCCCGCGGGAGGCGGGTATCAGCAATGAAATGCTCTTGCAATTCGCCCCGCAGATTCCCATTTTGGGCGTCTGTCTGGGCCATCAATGTATCGGCCACTCATTTGGCGCGGTAGTTGAAAGAAACTGGCGCTTGATGCATGGAAAAACATCGGAAGTGTATCATAACAATCAGGGCGTGTTTGCCGGTTTAAGCAATCCATTTACCGCCGCGCGGTACCATAGCTTGGTCATTCGTCCCGGAACATTATCCGATGATTTTGTCGTCACAGCCTGGACAAAAGAAAATGAAATCATGGGTATACAACACAAACATTGGCCTTTGCATGGTGTGCAATTTCATCCGGAGAGTTTTTTAACCGTTGAGGGCCACCAATTATTGAAGAACTTCTTGTCCATTGAAGGCGCCCCGTCGTCCTGATTGACATCAATCCGCCGCCCTTCCAGCCATTCGGCGACGGCTCAACGTGCGGCCGCTACCAGTGGCGGAGCTTTTCGCCACAAAAAGC
>DZDI01000374.1 GCA_022730455.1 Phycisphaera mikurensis
GCCGGAGTAGGGATGTTAGAGCCATGTCAGTCAATGGCACCTGATCGCGTGGAGATGGGAAGACGAGGGTAGGGTGGCGGCCTTGTTGCTGCCGAAGTATGTCGATCACCCGTTGGGTGAGAGGGACGCGGTGGATCTGTTTGGCCTTCATGCGTTCTGCCGGAATTGTCCAAATGGCTTTTTCAAAACAAACCTCTGTCCAGGTCATCATGCGTGCTTCCCCTGATCGGCACGCGGTTAGGATCAAAAATTCAAGCATGGCTCGGCTTACATCAAACGGATTTTTACCCGTTAATTGGGCGGCGACATAACCGGGAATGTCAGCCCACGGCATCGCGGGTTGATGTTTCACACGGATTGCTTTGCCGGGTTGTTGGGGCAGCAAGTGAGTGACGACATCGACCGGATTGGACTTGCAGTATCCATGAGCCCAAGCCCAACCCATCACGGCATGAATGCGTTGTTTGACACGACCTGCGGTTTCTGGAATTTCAAGCCAAATGGGGCGAAGTGCATTGGCAATATGACGAGGTTCGATTTCATCAAGAGCCATCTCGCCAAGGATGGGAACAGCATACTGTCGAACCGTGGTGATCCACTGCTGTTTATGTTTGTGGTTCTTCCAGCCAGGCTCAAGCTCGACGAACACGGCCTCAGCCGCTTCAGCAAAATTCGGGACGGTGCTTGCTTGGGTGCTTGCCGTGACTGCTTCGGCTTTAAGCTCAAGCGGGTCAATCCCTTGAAGCAATTGCTCACGGAATTCGAGTGCTTTTTTTCCTGCGTCTGCAATCCCGACTTCTGGATAGCTACCCAGCCCCGCATTCCGTCTTTTTTTGCTGACGGGACTCACATAACGCATAACCCACTTGCCCTGTCCCTTGGTGAGGGACGGGTGGAGTGAAAGGCCAGTGATTCCGCCATGTGGTAAAATTCCATCACCATGCTTCATATTGCGTGCCTTAGCATCTGTGAGGTTTGCCATTTCATTCCCGTGTGACTGTTATCGGTATGCCATTCAGTATGCCATTTATCTCAAGATTTGGTTGGTGTCCTTTAGACTGCTTTGGACATC
>DZDI01000043.1 GCA_022730455.1 Phycisphaera mikurensis
GTAACATTCAAGGCCCGATGGCGCGTTTTTCCCGCGCCACGATATCCAAGTCATCTCAAACGTCAAAATGGGCCTGCAACCATATCTCATTGCAGCAGAAGACATTTCTGCGAGGCCTTGAGCACCGCTGTTTCAATTATTTTTGGCAAGGAATGAACAAGGACAACGGGCTGATGCCCGATCGTATGAATGCTCTCGGTGGTGATGCACGCGTCGCGAGCATCGCCGCTGAGGGATTTGGCCTGACGGCTCTTTGTATTGCCGATGAACACCACTGGAAACCGCATGCAGAAATTTATGCTCGCGTGCGGCGTGCGATGATGTTTTTTCGCTACAGGGCCCAATGTGTGCATGGGTTTTATTACCATTTTATTGGAATGCAAAATGGCCACAGACACTGGAACTCTGCCGTGTCGTCCATTGACACCGCTCTACTCATGGCGGGAGTATTGACGGTGCGCGAACATTTTGCGGGAACGACCGCTGCACGTGTGGCCACCTCCATTTATCGCCGCGTGGACTGGCCATGGATGCTTGACGGAGGGAAGACACTTTCCATGGGCTGGAAACCCGGCAGCGGATTTTTGCCCTTTCGCTGGAACGAGTTCAACGAAGGGATTCTTATATATCTTCTGGGCATTGGTTCACGCACCCACCCACTACCACCTGCAAGCTGGGCTGCCTGGTGGCGTGGCCCACTTTGTAAATATGCCGGATATACCTTTATGTCCTGTCCTCCATTGTTCACGCATCAGTATCCACAAGCCTGGTTTTATCTACGCGGTCTCTGCGATCACTATGCTGATTATTTTAGAGATTCCCGCTACGCCACATCAGCCAATCGTGTAATGTGCATCCGTCTGGCAAAATGCTTTCCCGACTATGGACCACGTACCTGGGGAATTACGGCATCCGATTCGGCGCAGGGTTATGTGGCATGGGGAGGTCCACCGGCAACGCCCAATATCGATGGGACGATTGTTCCTTGTGCCGCCGCAGGTAGCATTCCGTTTGCACCCAGACGCTGTATTGCGGATCTGATGCATATCCGGAACAAATATCGCAGGATGCACATCTACGGTCGTTACGGGTTTGTCGATGCCTTCAATCCGCTTTCCGGCTGGGTAGCGCCGCAGTTACGCGGCATCGATCAAGGTATTTCTTTGCTCATGGCGGAAAATTACCGTACCGGTTTTGTATGGCGGACGTTTATGAAGTCGTCCGTAGCAAAGCGAGCATTGCGGCTCGCCGGCATTCATAAAATAACGGCAGCCGATAAATTCGCGCAACGATCTTCCTTGCGGACAAAATAACTGGTATGCACTAAAATCGAGTGACTGTTTTATTGGTGCATCGTCCATGCAGGGAGTGAACGCGAAAATTACTGCATGCCCTCAATGTCAGTGATCAGGAGAAATAATGGTGATACGAATGCTGAATGCCACTCCCGTCAAAGCTGTTGTGCCTGACAGATCAATACACCGATACGCGATAACGCTGTTCTCAATCTTGCTTGCACTTGCTTGTTGGGCGGAGGTACCATCGGTTTACGCCGCTGGTCAGCTTAAGGCGGCCGCAGCCTCTCGCCACGGAACGCAGGTGGGTACTCGGACGGTGAAGGGTATATTTCCTTACCAGGATCCACGACTGCCGATCTCCGCTCGCATCGCAGATTTGCTTAAGCGAATGACACTCCGCGAAAAGATAGGTCAGTTGGAGCAGATACCGTGGCCAAATCGATTATCGCCGGCAGTGGAGAGGCGTATTCAAACGGGGGAGATTGGATCATTTCTCGGCTTGGGTGGCAATCTGACAGTGCCGGCAGCCACAGCGCTTGCAAGTCGCAATCGTGCGCAGCGAATTGCGATGGATAAAAGCCGCCTTGGCATTCCTCTGCTATTTGCCTTTGATGTTGTGCACGGCTACCGCACGATCTTCCCAATTCCACTTGGAACTTCGTGTTCATGGAATCCATCACTGGAGGCGGCGACACAACGAGTCGCAGCCAAGGAGGCATGGGCCGTCGGCTTGGATTGGGCATTCAGTCCGATGATCAACATTGCCCGCGATGCGAGATGGGGTCGTATTGCTGAAGGATTTGGTGTAGACCCCTTGCTGGATGCCCGAATGACGATGGCGGCTGTACGCGGATTTCAAGGGCGAAACCCGGCTGCGCCGGGCCGCGTCGCCGCATGTCTTAAGCATTTTGTGGGATACGGCGATGTTGAGGGTGGCCGTGATTATACCCAGACCGATATGTCGCGCTTCACCTTGCGTAATTATTATCTTCCCGCCTTCAGAGCTGGAGTTCGTGCCGGCGCCTTGAGCATCATGAGCGCATTTAATGCCATCGGAGGCATTCCAATGTCAGCGGATCATTTCACGCTCCGCGACGTGCTTCGCGATCAATGGCGATTCAAAGGCTGTGTTGTAAGTGACTGGGGAGCAATTACCGAACTTCAGCCGTGGGGGTTTGCGGCATCGAAGAGCCAAGCTGCCCGTGAGGCTATTAGGGCGGGGGTCGATGTGGAAATGAGCAGTGATTGCTACCAGACGCTTATTGGCCAGGTCAGAGATGGCCGAGTGCCCATGCGCTGGATAAATCGCGCCGTGCGCCATGTACTCTACATGAAGTTCAAGCTCGGGCTCTTTGACCAACCGTACCGAAGTTCCCGCGGCATTCGCGCGGCCTTTCTGAAGCCCGCTTATCGTCAGCTTGCATTGAAGGCCGGCGAGGAATCGTGCGTGTTGCTTAAGAATGCAGATCATATATTACCGTTGCTGGGAAAAGACATTCACCACATTTTACTGGTGGGCCCGTACGCAGACGATCAAGCTGACATGCTCGGCTGCTGGGCCGGCGCCGGGCACTCAAAGAATGTCATCAGCGTCGCGGCTGGCCTGGGTGCTGCATTACCATCGAACTGTCAACTGACAGTGCTGAATGGTAAATCAGTGCATGCAGCCGTAACAGCGGCAGCATCGGCTGATGTGATTGTCGTTACACTTGGTGAACCTGCATCCTGGTGCGGTGAGGATCGGAGTGTGTTGTCATTGAGGCTCGTCGAACCGCAGCGGCGGTTGTTTGCGGCCCTGGTAAAATGCGGTAAGCCAGTCGTCGTTCTGCTTTTTAACGGCCGACCACTGGCCATTCCCACGGTGGCAGCGCAAGCCGGAGCCATATTAGAATGCTGGTATCCGGGCGTTGAGGCTGGACCTGCAATTGCCGGCATACTTCTAGGCAAATTTAATCCTTGCGGACGGTTAACCACTGATTTTCCGTATGCGACGGGCCAGGAACCTCTGTACTACGATCATCCTAATACCGGTCGCCCTGATGGAACATGGACCAGCAACAAATATGTCGATGGCCCGGCTTACCCGCTGTACCCATTCGGCTATGGCCTCTCCTACACTAAATTCAAATTTGGTTTGACCCGCGTTTCATCCTGGCACAAGCCCGGCGGTGCTGCGATCATTCGCACCCGGGTGACCAACGTCGGCAAGGTTTCTGGGATTGCGGTGGTTCAGTTGTATCTGCGTGCGCCCGCGTCCAGCGGTGGCGTGCGTGCATGCCGGCAACTTGCAGGATTTAAACGAGTAAATCTGGCTGCTGGCAACAGCCAAGTGGTGACATTCAAGCTCAGTCGCGCCGATTTGGGGTTCTGGAACATTCATGGGAAATGGACGATTACACCGGGCCGGTACGATGTCTGGATATCCCCCTGCAGCGGCGAAGGGATGTTTTGGTGCACCCCTGATGTTGCCAAAACGCAGCCTGCGAGTTTTACCATACGATGGTGAGATGACATCTAACGTCACCGACATGCCGGTGATGTTAAAGCCAGTGACGAGCATCTCCTGCTTTATCATGTACCGATCGATCCGGCGGTCTTCACAACATGTCGCTGCAGCAACCTTTTTTAAAATATGGCGGCAAAGGATACAGGATATGGCAGTGCTGCCCACCGGACATCAGTGCGATGCCGAGGCTTTAGGCTTTCCACCGCTTCCGTTACCGGCAGGCGAAGGTAAGTCTTCCTCCCCCATCGGACTTTGCCAATGCCCCCACATAAGAAAAAAGCCAATGATTGCGGCAATTGTTGCGCCGGTGAGTTGCACCGCCCAGTCCATGAAACCATGAGGTTTAGCCAGATAGCGTATGCTCACATAAAGCGTTGCGGCAAAAAAGGCCAATGCCGTCGCCATGGAGAAAACGCCGCATACCCAAAAACGTGTCGACTTTGTCATAAAGCCTCAATCAATGATTTCCAGCCTGCTGCAGTAGTGTTAACCGCATCATCGTCAGCGCGGTATCCAACTGCGTATCGAACGCCTCTTGCTTTATCGGCATTGGGAGTTTACCGCCATCTATTTTTTTTGCCGTGGCTTTTTCGGACGCATTAGGCAGAACCTCAGCATGCATCCACGTTTGCTGCAGGGCCAGCAATTGCGCCGGTGAAAATGGAATCACAATGTTAGGTTGCACGCCCCAAGTGGTGGCGTGTGGATTGCGTTCAACGCATTCCCCATCCGGAAGGTAGTAATGCGCCATCGTCAACTTGAGTATCGCTTTGTGGTTGAGTCCGATGGGAATGATATTTTGCACCGAGCCCTTCCCATATGTGCGGTGGCCGATAATCAATGCGCGATGACGGTCATGCATGGCCCCACTGAATATCTCAGACGCACTGGCACTATCCTGATTTACCAGAACTATCATTGGAATATCGGACGGCACCATCGGGTGGTTGGTGGCATACCATGTTTGTTTCGGACTCGTACGGCCATAGGTCGATAGAATCACGCCATTCTTCAGGAACATCCTGCACATCCGCAGAGCAATCTCCAAAAGACCGCCGGGATTGTAGCGAAGGTCAATAATGATGCCACGAACGTGATGCTTGAGCAGATGCTTAACTGCACGCTTAAACTCCCGCCCTGTATCGCTTTGGAATTGGGTAACGCGAATATAGCCGATGTGTTGGACGGGATCGATCATATAACGCCATCGACTGGTTTCCGGATTACGAAGAAATCCTTCAACCGAATGCACCTCAATCTGAGCGCGTTTCAGATGGAAGATGAGCAAATTGGGGTTTTTCCCACGTCGAATGCCCAGCGTGACCGTTGTACCCGGTTTCCCCATGATCATATGGATAACCGAATCCAACGACATCCCAAGGATACTTTTACCGTTAACAGTGGTGATAAGATCATTGGATTGGATACCGGCCCGCCACGCTGGAGTGCCGCTCAGCGGGCTCACCACACGAAGAAAACCGTCATGCGGTTCAATCTGGATCCCCACCCCGCCAAAAGTGCCTTCCATCATTTTATCAAATTGTGTGACTTGATCGGGCCAGAAAACATCGGTAAACGGGTCGAGCGTACCCAAGGCGCCATTGGTAAATTCCTTGACCAAAACACCAGTTGGAATTTTAACGGTCCGCTTATCCGCCGATAGCAATCTACTCCAGATGGAGATCATTTTATCGGTATCGATGGTTTGATGTGATTCCGTCGTCTTCAGTAGGTGATTAATGGTGGCGGTAAAAGGTCGCACGTCGGCTGCCACTTTCAGTCGATGAAAAGCGTCGGCTAACATGGGTGTGCGCGGAAAAAGCCGTACCATCTTCAAACCACCCGTAAGCAGTTGGTTGTAGTTCAGATCAAACACCCAATGATGCTCGGTCTCATCGAGCGCCTCAACCAGTAGTTCCTGATGTATACCACGGATGGACCGGTGCCAGTTGTGATAGGACGGAGGAGTCTTGGTGTTTGGCTCTTCCGGTGTCGTTTTCTGACCTGGAATATGCGCGCCATGCGGAAGCGCCACTTTGGCTTTTTTCAGTAAAAATGACTGCTGCAACTTGTAGAATTCCTTCGGAGTATATTCGGCCAGCAAAGTGGTTTGCCGAGTGACTTGCTGCAGTGGCGTATAAAACCGCATCGATATTTTGTACATTCGATTAAGCTGGGTGTATAGCTCCAGAGCGTCTAAAAAATGATTGGTGCGATTGTACGCGGCAGCCTTACTGGCAGTGCGACTGACGAGCTTAATCACCCAAGGCTTCTTCTTAAATAACGGCTTGTTGGTCGCTAATGCATAGGCGGCGAGCATATGTTCAAAGGCGACCACCGGATTGGTTTTATCCATCGCCTTTTTGGCCAGCGTGCACTGCTGCTGGTAGGTTTTTTCAGCTACGGACGCCATTGAACGCATGTGTTTGAGGTAATTGGCCAACCAATGATACAGTTGGTTATCTGCCGATTCAGATTTAAGTTGCGCATTCAGTTTTGCCAAGCCTGCTAGGTTTTGGTCCATTACCAGAGCTTCTGCTTTTTCGGCCAAGGCGGCCGTCGCAGGGGTAACGGCATACGCCATTGGCGCGGACGCGGCATACACGGTCAAACCAACGGCCGCTAAAACTGTGAAAGCTATTTTTTGCATTGAAGCACATCGTGACCGGTTGCTATCCATCAAAATCATTTCCTTCATAGATGCGGTATTGCGTAACCTCTAATTTGATTTCACCACCCATGTGCTTTATACGCCGTACCTTGCGGTGTGGCTCACCGCCAAGCCAACTCCCGCGAGAATACCACACGGACCGATCCAGTACCACTTGGTGTTCCAGGAGTCTGTCCAGGTAATAGCAGGGCTGCGATGATATCCAGCAAACCCTTGATAATGCCGGTATCGAAGCGTGGCAGTGTAGGGTACGGCAGTATGAAGACCAATCAGTGCTTCATACGGGACTGCATATACGACAACATCTGCTTGAGCGACTTCCTTCGCCGGGGTGATGGAAAATCCATAAAAGCATGACCACCACCTTTGACCATCACAAGCTTAACAGGCTTGTGCACGTTCAATAATGCACCGGCCATAATCGATGCTTCAATAGGTGGTACAAGTCGATCTTGGGTGCCCTGAAAAAGCAATGTTGGCACCGCATGAGCAACGTAACCGATCGGCGAAGCGGATAACAACCCGTTAATCGGATGCAGATCCAGCCAGTTTTTAACGTACGCATGAACCAATTTGTAGGCCACGTTTTCGGGTTGCTGTCCGCCGGCCAACATCAAGTTGGTAGGCGCATAAAACGCGATGACGGCTTTGACATGCAGGTGCACATCAGGGTAGGCTTTTGACAAAAACTCCTTACCTGCGGCCGTGTAGGCGGTCATTAGAGCCAGATATCCCCCCGCCGAACACCCGGCAACAAATATATCGCGGGGCTTAATGTGCAGTCGCCCAGCGTGCATCCGCATCCAAGCCAAAGCATTTTTACAATCAATGAGATCATTAGGAAATTCGCCGCCGTTACCAGTCAGTCTGTAGTTAATACTAAATACTTCATAGCCATGGGCGGCGAGTCGCTGGGCTATGTAGACAACCCCGGGATCCCGCCGCGTGCCTAATTTCCAACCGCCACCATGGATCAATAATAAGGCCGGGTGATTCCCCAGACTGCGTGGAATATACAAATTGCCCGTCTGCTCAGGCAATCCACCTGTGACATAAGGAATATCGCGATCAACACGCTCAACATTCCTAAATGGGCCGATCGCCGCTGCAGCGGCAGTTGCTCGCATTCCAGTTAGCATCAGCAAGCCTGCACCAAAAATAAATGCAATTAAATGAAGCTTCACCCAATTATTCCTTTACCACTTCTCGTCACGCGATATTTCGTTCAGCACTGCTACACCCACCCACGACACCAGCACGGCATTATAGCATCGCCAGACTGTTCATATACCAACCATGTTGACGAATATATTCCAATATATGCGGCAATGCGGCTACCGTGGCGGTCTGTGTCTCGTGCCGACGAGCATACTCCAGTCCATCATGAAGCAGAATAATATCGCCGGGCGATAACCGCCGCGTAATACGCCGAAAAATCCTTTCCGCATTGATGCCTGTGGTATCCCAGGCCCATGCTCTCCACCCTACATACTTCATACCCATTTTTTTTACCGCTGCCGCCTGATTCCATATCTTAAACCCCATGGGAGCGCGAAATAATCGAGGGCATGCACCGGAGATATCTTCAATGAGGTAACTCGTACGCTGTAACTCGGAAAGCCAATAATGTTTGCTTCCCAATATCCCAGCATGATCATGGTGCCAGGTATGATTCGCAATACAGTGCCCGGCAGCCAGCATATCTTTGACCAACGAGCGGTGGGCTGCCATGTTTTCACCGATGCAAAAAAATGTCGCCTTGGCTCCGACCGACTCGAGACATTTGAGCACTGGGATAGTGAACTGAGGAGTAGGACCATCGTCAAATGTCAGTGCGACAGAATTGGCTCCCGCACATCGTGTGATCACCGGTGCAATTATTGGAGAGTTATGATATAGCAGACTGGCCGTGGATCCGAGAACGCCGGCATACCCCACGGCACCGATAGCCAATGTATCCATCCATCCAATCATCTTCGCGGATGCTCCACTGATGGAAGAAATTTTATGGCCATTTGTAGATCATCTGCCAAGTCATGCAGCCGGATCACAGCCACACGCCCCTGACGTGTCCAACGGAATATCGCCGAAATATGTCGGCCGTCAGGACGGATGACTATCACTTGCCAAGGCAAATTTGACGCGTTGGAAAAATAAAAGCGGCTGATATCGCCGTTGGCATGGCGTACTACACCCTGCTGGTCATACCGGCCTTTAGTTGAACTGCCGTTGACTGCCGAAGGAAATGCCAGGACAAAATGCAGATCTCGTACCAGCCTCAACGCCCAAGCAGGCTGATGAGGATAAATCACGCGATGCGGCCCCGCCCACGTGTACCGCACCGCCATATGAGAATCGTTAGCCGAATTATTATTGAAATCATGCACCAATACCGATAGGCCGAGCGGGTTCAGTTTGCACGTGCCGTAATATGTATATTGTTGTCCATTCGCCCGCACCCGGCACTGTATCCGCCCATTAAATCGCAGAGGTTTAATACGCCGGACCCAACAACCCACCGGATGCAGACGGCAAGCTTGATATAATTTCTGAGTACAGGCTGACGTCGCCAGTAAAACTGACGTGAAAAACGCTATTACAAATATATTTCTGTAAAAAGATCGCGGCATATCGACCTGTATTCTGTCTGATGGAAAGCACTGAAATTTATGATGAACTGGGCGTCAAAGGGCACAAGAGCCATAATATTCGCGTACGCCCTCCAGCAGTCCCGATCGAGGTGCATAGCTCAACAAGGCAATGGACTTGGCCAAATCCGCTTCGGTATGTTTCTGAAAAAAGTGGTATGGGTTGTCAATATACTCGGGCTCATAATTGGTGTGCATGACTACATTGAGAGCACCAATAACCGAATTAAACGATTCTGAAATACCGCTACCGACATTGAAAACCTCCCCACCTGATATTTCTGCCGCCTTGAGATTCGCCTGAATCACATCGTCGATCCATACAAAATCACGTTTCTGCGAGCCATCGCGAAAAATGCGGGGGCGGTGCCCCGCTTTCATCTGCTGCGCAAGCTGGTATATCATGGAGGCGAACCTGCCTTTGTGGCCCTCACCTGGCCCGTACACGTTGAAGTAGCGCAGGCCGATGCAAGGCAATCCAGTCTGCCGATGCCACAGTCTGGCTACACATTCCATCACCATTTTCGAATAGCCATAGACGTTTAAAGGGTGCGGCGCTGCCGACTCCACCATGGGCGGAGCGCTATTGCCGTAGATGGCAGCCGATGAGGCCCATACGACACGGGCCTTCCACGCAGCAGCCCACGCCAATACGTGCCTAAACCCCTCCACATTGTTAGCCATCATCCGATTTTGATCCGTCACAGTGGTGTCGGTAATCGACGCCTGATGAAAGATGATATCGAAGGGCCCGGGAGGCTGCACCGTGCAGTCAGAGCATATGACGTCACCTTTGAATTTAACTAGGTTGCTGAAATTTCCGGCTGAAAAATTATCCAAAATCGTCACATCATGCGATTCGCCTACCAAGGCCATCGCTAAATTTGATCCAATAAATCCCGCACCACCAGTTACCAGTACACGCATAATAGCTCCAACTCAAAAACCGCCGAATTATTAAGCCGTCCGGCCGAGTGCAGCATCAGAGCACTGCGGCCGGCTGTTGCTGCGTCATACAGTGCAGCGTGCCGAGGCCCCAAACCAAATCGCGGCAGGCAATGGGAACAACATCCCTGCCGGGAAAGCAATCTGCGATTATATTCATTGCGAGGCGATCTGCCGAATCATTGAATACCGGTACAAGCACTTTTTTATTGGCAATGTAAAAATTAGCATAGCTCGCGGGCAATCGCTGGCCGTTAAAATAGACCGGCCGCGGCATCGGCAGCTTACGAACTGTAAGTGGTTTCCCGTTGACATCCGCCATCTCAGAAAGCACGCGAAAATTCTTTTCCAGACGACGGTAGTTTTCGTCGCTGGTATTTTCCTCCCAGCAGGCCAATACCACACCAGGGGCAACGAAACGGGCCGTGTCATCAATATGGCCATGTGTGTCATCGCCGGCAATTCCACTATCCAGCCAGAGAACTTTTCGCGCACTGAAGTATCGGGCGAAAAGATTTTCCATCACTTTTTTGGAAAGCCCTGGATTGCGGGCCTGCACCTTCGAAAGCAGGCACTCGCGCGTGGTGAGTAACAGCCCCGCACCATCAACATCAATGCTTCCACCCTCCAGCACCACCGGTCGGGCTATTGACCCTGCATTTACGGTCGCTGCAATGCATGGTGTGCGGCTGACCATTGCCATAAGGTGAGGCACCCGGGCATCGCGTTTATAGTTGCCGTATTTGGCCCAGCCATTAAAATTCCAATTAATGGCCGCGAGCCCTCCCCCGTCAAGGCGATGAGTAAAGATTGCCCCGGAATCACGCGTCCAGATGCGATCTGTCGCCAGCAGATGAAACCGCACTGCATTCATATCAACACCCGTCAGTTTTAATATTCGCCTGGCCTGCCGACGCTCGATGGCGCTGCCGACAATGATGTCGACTCTCTCCACCTCCGCCAGATGACGGACAATATCTGCAAATACCCATGGAATCGGTTCAAATTTGCCCGGCCAGTCGGCCTGATTGTGTGGCCATGCCAGCCACGTCGCCTCGTGGGGTTCCCACTCGGCCGGCATGCGGCCTGAAAATTGATCATCCGAGCGGGCGGGCTGAGAGCGGTCGAGCTTGGCAGTCATACGCACCTAGTCCACCACTCGGCGTGTGATTTGGTCATACATATCAATTCGCCGGTCTCGCAGGAAGGGCCAATTTCTGCGAACAGTCTCCTGTAAATCGGTATCGACCGTTGCAATGAGTATCTCCTCGGTGTCATTACTTGCTTTTGCCAGCCAGCGTCCGAACGGATCGCAAATAAATGAGCCGCCAAAAAACTCGATGCCGCCATCCGCGGGACCTTCGTGCCCGATGCGGTTGGCCGCCGCTACATATACGCCATTGGCAATCGCATGCGACCGCTGAATGGTCTGCCAGGCATCCAATTGCGCCGCTCCAAATTCCGCCTTTTCGCGGGGATGCCAGCCAATAGCCGTCGGATAAAATATGATATCTGCCCCCCGCAGCGCTGTCAGCCGTGCTGCCTCCGGAAACCATTGATCCCAGCAGACCAGCACGCCAACACGCCCGTGCCGCGTTTGAAAGGTTTTAAAGCCCCGATCGCCGGGGGTAAAATAATATTTTTCATAGTACAGCGGATCATCGGGTATGTGCATCTTGCGATAGATGCCGAGCAGGCTTCCATCAGCGTCGAGCACGGCCGCCGTGTTGTGATATACCCCCGCCTGCCGCCGTTCAAACAGTGACGCAACAACTACCACACCAAGTTCGCGGGCCACTAAGCCGATTTTATCAGTGCTCGGGCCAGGTATCGATTCTGCTAGGTTGAATGTGTCAACATCCTCGCGCTGGCAGAAGTAATCACTGCAGAACAACTCCTGCGTGCAGACCACTTTGGCCCCCCGCCGGGCAGCTTCCTTGATGCGTTCAATGATCTTTTCTCGATTGGCAGAAACCCCACCCGCCGAACGCATCTGAATGACAGCAACATCATATTTCATACTTCAATCTCAATATTCTTCAGCCGCCGCACCGATTTTTAATCGTTTCCGGCGAGGTAAGGGCGAAATTATAGCAGTCTTCATTATCTTCGGCGCGTCACCATGACACGCATTCCACGTCACGAGACCGCATTTTTATGCAAGTATGGTTACAGGGGGCAGTTGCACAGTCGCACGCCGTCAGCATGGCGATCAACCAATGCCAATACTCGGAAAAGGAATAAAGCCTTTTGAAACATGGAGACGAGGGGAATCGAACCCCTATTTGCGCATTGCGAACGCGCCGTCCTGCCGTTGAACGACGTCCCCTGTGCACAGAAGGATATTCTACACTTCAACGCCCTGCAACCGTCCATCACGTTGCCGACGAATAACCGGAAGTGCCTTCCCCAATGACGAAGCTTTCCTAAGCGCCGGCCTTACACACCTCATCAAGTACGCGATCTTCAACATACATTTTTACCCCGGCAGCCAACGCCAAGGCCACTGCATCGCTCGGCCGCGAATCGATCTCAATAATCTCATCTTCTTTCTGAACTATCAATTTAGCGTAAAAAACCCCATCGCTCAGGTCATGTATAGTAATGTGGCCCAACTGCCCACCAAGCTGCGAAATAACATTCAGCAGCAATTGATGCGTAAGTGGACGCTGGGTATGAATTTCGCGCACACGGTAGTCGATAGCTGAAGCTTCCGCTTGACCGATAAACATCGGCATCACACGAGCACCGCTTCGTTCCTTAAGAAATATCGTCTGCTGGTCAGTAGTATCGGTAATGACAATCCGTTTAAGAATCATTTCAATAGCCATAGACAACTCCCTGCATCCGCGGCGACCAACGCGCCACTTTAGCTCTGCAAACAGCACAGGCATGATGCACCTGCCCGGCCATCAAACAAATGATAGCGTGCGACAGGCGAATTATGGTAGTCGCACATAAAAAATGCGATAGGAAGAGGATGGGGAATAATTAATGCTAATCGGTGCACTGACCTGGCCACCCGCTTGGACGCGAATCACATTTTGCCCTCGCGTGAGATGGATGGGCGCAGCGTATACGGTTCGTGGCAGCATCTGCCAGTAACGTGCATCGGCTTGAGAGCTTGCCGCAATGGTAGCGCCCAGCAGAGATGCACCCAGACCCGCCAAAGCCAATGTTTCGTCGTGGTGGTAGGCGCCGTAAGTGGATGCGGCTAATCCGCCAGCCATCAGCCCGGTTCCGACGATCGCTTTGGCTTGGCGAATGGTATCGATGGTGAGCCACCGTTTTTCCTGTGCCAACGCCAGCGTATTGACCATTGCACCCTGGCTCACACCACGAATTTGACGATTATTATCCCACATGATGAGCGGCGGTGGCGGTCCAGCTTGCCACGGGGTTGGCGTAAAGACGGTCTGCTGGCCGTACATGCCCGCTGGCCGACGAATCGGCCCTCGACCGTAATCGACAAAAATAATGCCATTCGTTTGTGGCTGGTACATTCTCGTGATAACACTGGCAAGCGAAGGGTTGAGGGATTTTGCACGTTGAAAACTGGCGCGGGCTAAATTGGGATGTCCTAATTTTAAATTGCACAGCCCGAGGCAAAAATAACCAAGCGTGAAATTGGAATCGGCACGCGCAAATCGTTCAGCCGGAGGCAGCGAACTATTGGGACGACTGTATTTGCGCAAACGGAAAAGACTATTTTGGAAAGACGCCCGCGCGTTTTCATATTCGCCCTTTATAAGGAAGATCAACCCTAAATAGTAAAAAGCCATTGCCCGCTCAAATGGCTGGCCTTTCCAGACTTTGAGTCCATCGTAAAATACCACTGCGCCGAGTACGCGGCTACCCGTATTGGTATTCACGCTGTTCATAATACGGTAGGCGGTCAGAAAAGCCTGCTCAGCATGCTTTAAATTTCCATCTGCCAATGCACATGATCCATACCGACAGTTATTAAGGGCAAAATCACTGTTGGGCTTTGTGATAAGCGGTGCCATGACGCTAGCGGCCTGGTGATACTCACCGGCATAATACAATTCCACTGCCTGACGCACGCGAAATTGACTCTCACTGCAGGCCGTCATGGAAACCGCAAACCACACCATGCTGAAGGCGAGGATGACCCGTGAAAATTTAGTACCCACCCGTGGGTGATCATCGGTAGATGTGCCGGATGGATATAGCTTCAACGCATGATCCTGCTTAGTACAAAAAACTGCTGTGCGCGATTTTTCGCGTTTCATAACTACCCTGCCAAATAATCTGCCCGCTGCGTATGTTCGTCAGAAAGAAAGTACAAAGATAATAATCGCTGCGGAATTCAGGTGCGATATTGGTATCGGCGTAAAAGGTGGCCTGCAGTGCGTATTGTGGCGTCAATCGCCCCGGCATGGCAGGGTTGGCGAGGCTCTGCGCCTGAATACTACTCAATTGACGACGAGTAACAACAAATACAAACTTTGGTGCTAGGGCTGTGTGGCCTGCAAGCAAAAGTCGTAATCGATGCAGGAAGGCCGCCCCTTGACCGCGTGTGATAATAGAATTGGTTGCATTTTTCAGCGGAGTCAGCACAACAACCAGTGGGCCCCGCGCAGCAATCCGCTCAATGGCCGGGCTTTGCACCAATGACGCCGCCATTTGATCGGTCATCGTGATCAGGTCGTTTGCGTCAAGGAACGTATTATGGAGATGCGGGTTGATTGCGTCCGATGAACATCCGCCGATAAACGCAGCCAAAATCGCACCCAGAAGAACGCGGCCCAACATCGACCGCGTGTCCCGCCACGGCACGCGATGGCGGTGCGGTTTACGGATGGCACGCAATGAACGGCGTCTGGGCATGATGCTGTTTTCGCTCCGCCGTAAAACCATTTCTCTCGCGCTGAGCTTAAATGAGGCGAACCGCGCCTTATGACTTAGTACAAATTCAGCGTTCGAACTTCATATTTGCCATCCCAGACCAACTGTCCCGTGCGGATATCCACCAATTGAAATTCGCACAGATAGTAGGTGGTTGCAGAATTGGGCAAATCGTAAAACACCCCGGTGAGAGCATACTGTGGAATGAGCCGACCCGAGCTGGGCGCCGCCCCTCGGCTGCTTTGCTCGAAACCTCCCGCATTTGCACCAAGCGTTTGCTGTTGCAATTGGGCCAGTTGCTGAGGCGGCAGGGTAAATGCAATCTCGTTGCCGGCGTATTTAGACAGCAGTGTTCGCATCCGCGCCAAGTATATCTGGTCATTTTGCCACGGGGTACTGGTTTCGTTGCGGATACTGGTAACCTGAATGACTACCTTATCCGGATTGTTGGCTATTAGCGGTATCTTCAAAATATCAGCCGCAAGTTTGTCGGTCATATCCACCAAGTCGCGGCTTTGCAGACCGGCATCACCCGGTACAAATTGAGAAATGCCCGGACGGTAATAGCTGTATCCGTGAGACGCGCAACCGGCTAAACCCAAGGTTAGAGATAGAACCATAGCGGGTAATATCGCTTGTCTTGAAATCTGCCTCATCGTAAACCGTATCATTGTTTTCACCTTATCTGAAAAAAATGGCGTCATCGTTGCGGCGCTCGCCACGCGATGGAACGCAGCAACCTCCTACTACCACAATCGTAAGGGGCCGATGGCCAATTTCCAATCCTGGTCGCGATGAAGGGCTAATGCCCTCGAATCGCGATAGTTACGTTTAATCTTGGGGCCTCGCGAATACCGCAAATAACGCCCGATCAGAGCCTGGAGCCTTTCCAAGTAATATCAAGCCTGCTATTACTTGGAAAGACTCCCAAATGGCCAGCCAAATCGATCTGAAGTTTCTAAAATTTCAAAAGTACTTGAAATACCCGCGCCATTTTCGCTATAATATAGAATGTAGCTAGGATGGTGTGCTGTTATGACTCAGACTCAAGATGCTGTAACTCTCCGCAAAGCCCCGATCGACGATCGGGCGGTACCGCGCAAAAATCTGGGCGACATTTTTGCCCTTGCGATCGCGACCACAACGACGATGTGGGCGACTGCTTATTTATGCCGTGTGCCCGGTACGGTGGTGCCCAGCCCCGTTATCTTAGTGTTAATGCTGCTCATTTTAATCGGCGGTGGCTTTGTCGGCGGTTGGCGTACGGCGCGCGGTCCCCGGGCCGGTCTCTATTCAGGCTTGATAACCGGTTTGCTCAACCTGATGATTCTTGGGTCCTTGGGCCATGACCTGTCAAATGATCAGCTTATTATCCAGTACTACATAATATCGCTGCCCTTGTCGGTGATTATTTGCGGATCACTCGGTTTTTTGGGGGCCTTAATTGGTGCCCGCTTGAATCCGTTGCGCCGTCAGCGCATCTATCCTGCCGGGGCCTTTCCACTGGTAACGACGTTGGCCACGCTTTGGCTGATCATGGCTGGTGGAATGGTTACCGGAATGAACGCTGGCTTGTCTGTACCGGACTGGCCTGATACCTTCCATTATGGCATGTTTATGTTTCCACTGGCCCATATGACCGGTGGCGTATTTTTTGAACATACCCACCGCTTGTTTGGTTGTCTAGTGGGGTTGGCGACGTTGATCCAAGCCATCTATGTTTGGCGGCATGAGAGGCGTCGATGGGTACGATGGCTATCGGTTACGGCACTCGTCATGGTGATTATTCAAGGGTTGATGGGTGGGCTTCGTGTTACAGGCCACTTTACCTTGGCGACCGCGCGGCATGATATGGACCCCAGTTCTACATTGGCGATCGTGCATGGCATTTTTGGCCAGATGTTCTTCGCTGTCTTGGTGGCCCTCGCCGCCGCGTGCTCGCGGCCGTGGCAAAGCGATATGGCGAGACGTCCGCGCCACAGCGCCAAGATGAACTTTATAATGACATGGGCATTGGTAGGCATGCTGCTGGTGCAATTGACATTGGGCAGCATCCTCCGTCATGAAGGCAAAATATTGGTGATCCATATCATGGGCGCCGTTGTGGTACTACTATTGAGCGTGTTCTGCGGGGCGCGGGCTTGGGGTACAAATCCCGATCAACCCATCCTTCAGCGCATCGGCCTGGCCTTACTCACCATGGTATGCCTGCAGGTGCTGCTTGGGATTTCAGCGGTAATTGCCCTTGGCGGGCAGGGCCCGCTTTTACATCCTGATATGGCACAAGCCATTATCACCACCGCACATCAAGTGGGTGGTGCCGTTTTACTGGCCATCGCCACGCTATTGGCCGTATGGAGCATGCGTTTAGAGGAACCTCTAAATGTGTCCAACATGTAAGACTATACACAAAGGTGTCTGTCGGTTCGGCATGGTTCGGCATGCCGAACCGATGTTTTGTGTTTAATCCGCAGTGCCGTCGCCGATTTAACTGCGGTCAAGATGACCTATAAATTTTCTCCTCGAGTCCGCATTAAATAGCCAGAATCCCTGATTCAACTCACCATCAATGCTTTTATCGCACCCTTATTAAAACAGGTGCCGGCCGTCAGTGGCATTAGGCCAGTATTAATAACTCCGCCTAAACTAACGCACCCCGTTCGCCGAATAAATAGAGGTCAAATCCTGCTGGCTCAGAAGTGAGCCGGAAGAATGAAGAAATTCGGCGACCGGATTCTCATGCGTCATGAGATTGCTTATCGCCTTCAGAAACACGGGTTGATCCCGAGGAGTTATTATCATGAGTGTCGAGCAAGTCCTTCAAGAAAGCAAACAGCACATCATAAAAGGCGCCATCCGGCAGTTGGCTGATCCGGTGCGGGGCGCCAGCGATGCAACAATTTTCGAATCTGCGTTTGACAGCGGTGGTCATTTTCCACCGCATACACATGGAGATGATCAGACGTTAATCGTATTGGACGGGGAAGGAATCCTGTTCATCGGTGAAGAACCGCATACCATCGGAACCGATTCGGTCATCCGTATTCCGGCTGAAACACCGCACTGCCTCTACAACACGGGCTTCGCCAAGCTGCGGCTGCTGAGCGTGTTTGGCACCGGAGATCCCACCCTGACATTTGTCGATGGGTTATTCCCCGCATCTCGACGTCTTCCTGATGAAGTTGATGTATTGGAGGGGGTGACGGCAGCAGTCTGACGGGAGGCGTGGCCGAGCACCTTGGCCTCACTTCCCGAGGTATAGGCCGCCATTGATGGTCGCTGTTACGCAAAGCCGGGTGGCCTGCAGCCCCCGGTTTTTTATGCGCAGGGCCATTTCTCCATCCGTGATTCAGAATGACATTTTCGTCCGGCCATCGGCAATCATTGTCATGCGGCATGTCGGCGTTATTGCAGTAAAATAGATGCAAGGAGAACGGCCGGTGTCAGAAACAACAGATAAACCCACCAAACATTCGTTCGCCTTCTGGTCGGACCTGAGTATTGGATTTAAAATATTGCTGGCCCGCATACGCACCGATCGCACCACTCAGCAGGCTGCAGCGATGACATACAACACCCTCTTCAGCTTACTGCCGGTGCTGGTGCTGGCGATGGTGATCCTTTCACTGGTCTTATCAGGCAAACAAATCAGCAGCATGGAGCATGGTCTGATTGCAAAGCTGGGACTTTCGACGGTGCACGCCCGGGGAGGGACCGGTAAATCTGCGTCGCTTTTTGCAAATACCATCATTGAGCAGATCGATAAGATGCGGGCCGTGCTGCGCAGTCCTGGAACTGGCATTGTGGGCTTTGCGACGCTACTGTGGGGCGCCATCAGTCTGATGAATGTAATTGAAGCAGCATTTGACCATATCTTTCGGGTGCGCAACCGCCGCAGTTGGACCCGGCGCGTAATGCTCTACTGGTGCGTACTCTCACTGGGGCCGCTCGGTGTGGTCGGATCGCTGTTTCTGACGGCCAAACTTGTATCCTTGGCGGCGGGGATGCCGAGCTTTGCACTCATCATGGGACCGGCAAATGTCGTGCTCGGATATATGCCGGATTTTATCATAATATTTATTTTTTATAAATTGATACCCAACACGTCGGTACAATGGAAATCTGCAGCCGTTGGAGCCTTCGTGGCTACCCTGATGTGGGAGCTTGGAAAAATTGGTTTTGGTTTTTATGTAGCCTATGTTGCCGGGTACGGTAAGTGGTACGGCAACCTGGGGCTCATTCCACTGTTCATGCTATGGGTATTTCTTACGTGGACGTTTTTACTGATCGGACTGGAAGTAGCTTTCATCCACCAGCATTTTCCATTGCTTAAACGGCGCTACCACCGCCGCGCCGATTCCAATGACACATTCCTTGCTGATCCCCGCTGGATACTTCCGCTCGCAGCTCTGCTGGTCGGGAAATTTTGCGATGGGCAGGGTGTAACGTTAGACGAAGCCGCAGAAAACCTCGCGTTGCCGTTTGACACGATAGCCGGCCTGCTGAACGCCCTTAATCAAGCTCAGTTGATACATGAAGTGGGTGACGATCCTCCTATTTATGCATTGGCCAAGGCACCGGAAAATATCACTATCGCTGATTTACTCCTGGTGGCCCGTCAATGTGTGCAAAGCCCGGCCGACGAGCGTAGCCGGTCTTTGAACCTGCCCGGAAGGATTGCCGAGTCTCCAGTGATCCGTGAATGGTATGTCATGGAATCAAAGTGGGCGCATTCTCACACCTTGGCCGACATTGCGCCGGCCGTCACTCCGAATCCGAAAATCACTATAGATGAATCACATGGCACCACTGATAAACCCGATGCCCGTGATGCCGTCATCGATTCGGTCAGGCCCATATGAAATCAACCAACCGCTCCAAATTCTTTATTGGCCTAATGAGTGGTACCAGTGCGGACGCGATAGATGCGGCCTTAGTGGAGATTGGTCATCCGCTGAATATCAGGCACATCAGGCTTTTGGCTCACCACCAACGCCGATGGCCCGTGTCGCTTCGGCGTAAATTGCTTGATACAATGGCTCCGGCACCATGTACCGCCGACCAAATCGCCATGCTTGATATGCTTACGGCACAGCAATTTGCCGCGGCGGTTAAGGATTTATTATTGCTCAGCCGACGCGATGTGCGAGATATCACTGCGATTGGCAGTCATGGGCAAACGATTGCACACACGCCACCAGAAAAAGGTCGTCTTGGCGCAACACTGCAGATCGGCAATATATCGGTCATTGCCACATTAACAGGTATCCCTACCGTCGGCGATTTTCGACCGGCCGATATGGCATTAGGTGGGCAAGGCGCACCACTGGTTCCGGCCGTGGACGCCATCCTTTTTCCCGATGGAGCTCGCACTCGAAGCGTTCATAATATCGGAGGTATATCCAATTTAACCTGGTTGCCCTCGGCGCAGTTGGGTGCGGCAGTGCAGCCTATGGCTTTTGATACTGGGCCAGGAAATTGTCTCATCGATTCACTTGCCCAAAAATTACTCGGCCTGCCATGCGACCGCGATGGCAGCATTGCCCGCCGTGGGGTTATCAGTGCAGACATCCTCAAAAGCCTCTCAAGTAAAGCTTATTTCAGAAAGCGACCGCCGAAATCAACAGGACGAGAATCGTTCGGAGCCTTACTCGCAGACCAACTCGTGCACCGTCATCCCCGCATGCGTCCGGAAGACCTGCTGGCGACGGCCACCGAATTGACAGCACTCACCATCGCTGACGCCTACCGTTTACTTGTACCATCTCTGCCTGATGAAATTGTTTTTTGTGGAGGTGGTGTAAACAACACCTATCTCATGGGCCAAATTACACGCCGTCTTGGTGAGATAGGCCGCCCCACCATCTGCAACATCGATTCCTTCGGCATCACGAACGCCGCCCGTGAGGCCATGTATTTTGCCGTGCTCGCCGCCATGACACTGCGTGGGATCCCCGGCAATTTGCCGAGTTGCACAGGTGCTGCCCGAAGCACTATTCTTGGTGCAGTAGCGCGTCCACTTTCAGCAGCGATATCGCCGGGTTCGTTGAACTAGTGCTTTGTCATCCGTCAAACGA
>DZDI01000375.1 GCA_022730455.1 Phycisphaera mikurensis
TTTTGAGAGGCTCCCAAGCGGAGCGAGGAGTTTTTATGGTTCCCAAACGTTTTTCCATGGGTCGTGGTTCATCACTGATGTCCAAGGCGGTGATTGCCTCTTCGGCGGCGGCCGCTCTGCTGCTGGCAATCCCGTCAGCGCACGCAGCGCTGGTTCTCTATGAGCCGTACAACTACGGTTTGGCACAGGGCGCCACCATGACAGGTGTGCAAACCAATGCCCTTGGGTTGGCGAATTCGTACATCGACGTGGACAGAAATAATTCGTTAGCCTCCACCAATGACGTCACCTATAACACGAGCAGCTTGTCCCTCCCAGGCGTGTCAGAAGAGGGTGGTTCCATCACCGACAATCCCAACGGCGGCAAGCCCATCTTCGCCACATCGGTAGCATCTTCCTTAGAGAATGGCCTCGCCGGGGGAAATGTGTACGGCAGTTTTCTCCTATCCGTCAGCGCAAATAATCTCGGCACCACTGGATCGGGCCTTGTTAGCGGCCTGCTCTTCGGCACTACCTCCTTCACAAACAACGCCATCAGCGGTATTACGGCCGACAACAGTTCACCCATCAATATCTCGCCGATTTCGTGGGGCCAAAATTATGGACAGATCAGAGTAGGCACCGTAGGCGCGGCCGGCACTGGCGTTCAACTGGTTGCCAATACCCCGTATCTCGAGTTGTTCCAGATTTCGTTGGAACTTGGCACCGGCGGTGTCACGGCTTATTCGTGGACACTGAGCGCTTCGCAGTATGCCAATTTCCAGGGGGATTTGACGGCAACGGCGCTAAATGCCGCTGGTACCGGAACCGCTGCCAACCAAGTTACCGAGGAAGCCAGCGCGTCCGGCACGGACAGCGGCCTCGTCTCCTCGCTGACTAGCATAAACAATATGTCTATGATGAGCTTTGGCACGACCAGCACCTACGATGAAGTTCGCATGTCCAACACCAGCTTGGCTGAGGCGGCACCGGTGCCCGAACCGGCATCGCTGGGATTGTTTGCGGTGGGCGGCTTGGGCCTGCTGCTGCTTAAGCGTCGGAAGACGGCATAAGGTGGCGGCGGC
>DZDI01000376.1 GCA_022730455.1 Phycisphaera mikurensis
ACCGCCGCCAACCCGGACGCCAAGGTAATCCGTCTGGGTATCGGCGATGTTACCCGCCCCCTGGCTCCGGCTGTGCTGAAGGCGTTTCATGCCGCAGTGGATGATCTGGCCACCACCGACCAGTTTGCCGGCTACGGCCCGGAGCAGGGTTATGACTGGCTGATCAACGCCATTATTGAGAAGTCCTACAAGCCGCTGGGTGTTGATCTCAAGACCGAAGAGATGTTTATCTCCGACGGTTCCAAGTGCGACTGCGCCAACATCCTGGACATCTTTGCCCTGGACAACGTGGTTGCCATCGGCGACCCGGTCTATCCGGTTTATAACGACACTAACGTCATGATCGGCCGCACCGGCGAGGCAGATGAGAAGGGCTACTATCAGAATATCGTCTACCTGCCCTGCAACGAGGCCAATGGTTTCATCCCCTCGCTGCCCACCCAGAAGGTGGACATCATCTATCTCTGCTTCCCCAACAACCCCACCGGCACCGTGGCCAGTAAGGCAGAGCTGAAGAAGTGGGTTGATTACGCCAATGCCAGCGACGCCATCATCTTCTTTGATGCTGCCTACGAGGCGTTCATTACTAACCCGGAGATCCCGCACTCCATCTACGAGATCGAAGGGGCCAAGAAGTGTGCCATTGAGTTCCGCTCCTTCTCCAAAACCGCCGGCTTTACCGGCGTGCGTTGCGGTCTGGTAGTGGTACCGGAAGAGGTGATGGGCACCACTGCAACCGGAGAGAAGTACAGCTTCAACAAGCTCTGGCTGCGTCGCACCACCACCAAGTTCAACGGCGCTTCCTATCCGGTTCAGAAGGCTGCTGCTGCGGTCTACTCCGATGAGGGTTGGGCACAGACCAAAGAGATTATTGACTACTACATGGAAAACGCCCGGATCATCCGTGAAGGTCTGAAAGAGGTTGGTGTCACCTGCTATGGCGGTGTGGATGCACCATACATCTGGCTCAAGACCCCGGGCGGCATGAGCAGCTGGGACTTCTTCGACAAGCTGCTGAACGAGTGCAACGTGGTCGGTACCCCCGGCTCCGGCTTCGGCC
>DZDI01000172.1 GCA_022730455.1 Phycisphaera mikurensis
GGCCGGTCAAAAGACGTGCCGCCCCGGAGGTGCCAGAGGCGTACCGCCTGGGGGGTGTGCCGCAAACACCCCGTCTGCGGCGTTGTCGGGCCTCTACGACTCATCTTCACCAGAGTCGCCGTCGGCCCGACGCCTTGCATCCGGGGCGTTTCCCGCAAGCCTTGGCGTCATTGGGCCGCGGCTGCGGGCCGCCATTGATATACGATATTCTTGCCGCGCCAATCCTCCTCCACCAGCACCAGGTATTCACCGTTGGATCGCCGGCACGCATGGACCGCATGAATCATATCAATCCAGCCGCTGTTATGGCCTACCGCAGCACCCGGCGACATGGTGTGTACCTGAGCACCGTCTGCAATACCCAATACCGTTACCACGGCCATTTTGCCATTGGTCGGATAGACGTGGACGGCGAAAATGTAATCACCAGCCACGTCAAACGTCTTCGGAGGAAGTCCGTGCCCGTCCAGCGGCAGCGTAATATTCCATCGCAGTTTCGGCGATCCGCTGGTCCAACCGTCGTAGCGGGCCAGGACGCTGCCCACCAGCCCCCAAGTCTTCTTCGTTGCCCGACGCGTATAGCCGCTAATATACATGGTATCTGTTGCATTCACGTAATGGGCGCGGGCCACCTCAGTAAACATGTCCGGTGCCGTGTAACGTACTGGTGGCTTAAACACCGGCGCACCGGCCTTCGACCATTTATTAAATGCGTAATGCCAGATGGTGCGCCCGCGTCCTTGCCCGCGCCAGATGCCTCCGTTGGTATCAACGCTCCATGCAAAACCACCACCGGCAACGCGCCCGACGTGATGCGCTATTTCGCTCGGTGAGGGTTCAAACGCGTAGAGATCAAATCCGCCAGCCGCCTGTCCCATGAGATAAAGCAGCCGCCGCCCGTCCAGATGTCGTAATTCCGTTGAACAGGCATTGGTACCCTTGATGCGTGGATCATTAGGGTAGCGGACGGCGTCAAGTGTAATGGCCGTGGCCTTCCATCCCATTCCCGGCGGCCGCGATGGTTCAAAGGAAAATATCTCTTCCGGGCCATAAACGACGGTGCCATCGCTTGCCGGGTCGAAGCAAAACGCTGTCACCCAAGCATATTTAGATACTTCCCAACGCAATTTTCCCGCAGGATCAAGAGAACGGATAACCGTGGGAGAATTCGGATTCGGCCCAAAACACATGCCCACGTATATATTTCCCGCATCATCAGCGCCGGCACCGCGAAGAGCAAAAAATTTATCCGGGGCCATCAGCCCTGGAGTTCCCGCACGCAAGCCGCCACGCTGGCCGAAAGCACCCAGCAGTTTCGGCTGGGCGGAAAGCTGGTACGACAATACCTGCTGCCGCGGACCGTTGTCGCACACCAGCATCCGGTCATTTTTATCTATGGATATGGCCACCGGATTCTCCGTCTGGCCGATGCTGCCGGGCAAAACCTCGCCCGTTTGATCGCAATGAATAATCTGGCCATTAGCCAGCACCCACAGCGTGGCTTTGGAATCAATGGCCACCCCCGCAGCGCCCGGCAATGAGAACTTGTGCGACAGAGACATGTTCTGTGGCGACCGAATCTGTATCTCGCCGTTTCTCAGTATCAGCACCAGCAGATCGTCATTTGCCGTCATAGCCACCGCTGCTCCCACCCGCACGTACCTCTGGTACGCCGTTTTGGAATTGATATTCGGTGGCGCCGTCCAGTGAAACTGCAGCAAGTCACCTGCGGTGTTGACAATAAAAATATGATGTTCGGATACGGCTACCGCATTGCCGGCCGTTCCCCAGCCCCACGCGTGTGAGCGGGCTTCTCCATTGGCCATCAGGCAATGGTCATTGACGTCGCCTTCGCGGTACAGGCCGGTGCAGCGCCCTGCCTCATCCCAATGTGAAGCCGTCACCACCACGCCGCCCGGGGTCACGGCAAGCGACTGGATTTCATCCTGTACCCACCGGCCAAAGCCATTGGCACCGCTTCCGCCAAAAGTATTGCCAATCCAGGATGTGCTATAGCCGCCGGGCTGCAATGCGGCCGCTGAATCGACTTTCACCAAAGCACCGGCACCGTGTTTTCTGGGCCCCGCGGCAACCGTTGCATTGGCAAGCAGCATGGATGCCAGAGTTAAAAATGAGCGGCGATTTTGCACAACGTTCTCCTCAGGAGCCTGCCACACCGGGCATACCATAACAAAAAGGGCGACATGGGCATTAACGCTAATCCCATCATCCGGTCTTGCCTGCATGCTGATGCGTGGTGATCTTCACGTTATCAATACCTGCCGTCCACTTGCCGTCATAACCACCTATACCGGCGCCGCTTTGAATTTGAAAATAGGCCAAACCCGTTTTGCCTGCTGTTCCAAGAGTGCCGTTGGCCAGTGGCTTGCCATTGCGAGCAAGCGTGAAGCTATTTTTCTTTACGTTGATCGTCAGCATAAAATGATCAACGCCGCCGTTGACATGCCAGTGCTTGTCGGCACCACCCGTATAAGTGACCGATGATGCACCAAGTACCGAAATGGAACCGCCATATTGGGTTCCCGATGATCGCGCCTTGGTATACGTGTAGGCGACCGCCCCAAACAGCACGCCGTTCCCATTGAGAAGTCGAAAAGTCAAATCATTCTCAGCCGGCTGACCACCAGTGGGTGGCGTATATGCGGTCATTTCAGATTGCCATGAGATCGTTATGACTCCACTGGATATAACGTTGGTGGCAAATTGAATGAGCGGCTTATTGTGGCTGCCATCAGCATTCGTTTTGAGTTGCACAGGGCGATGAAGAAGGCCACCAAGATGCGCCACCACGGTTACGCTTTGACTGAATGCTGACCCGACACTGGTGGGCGCCGTGTTGACGGTTCCCGCCTGATAGCCGGAGACGGCCGGTGCGGCACCGAGCTTGTCATGGGTGAAAGTGACATTAAAAAGCGTATCTGCGTTTATGACCCCTGCATTGAAAATACCGGCAGCAACGGTGACCGCCATCAGGCACGCCAACACTCCCGTTGGAAGAAACTTAGTAAACATTCAGCACCGGTCCCTTCAATTGGTGAAAACACTTTTTCCCAGCAACGGAGAGTACGCCGACGGTTTACCCGCGTCAATGAGTTTCGTTATAGAATAGCGCAATTCACTTATATATTTGCGCAATTGCATTAAAAGCACGATTATTTTGGTAACACCCGGCAGCCTTGCTGTTACTTGGACTGACTCTTAAGCGCCGCTTTTTTTGTGGTTTCAGAAGTCCGCAAGTTTGCCTTTGAGATGCTGTCCATGCCGGTATTCGACGGAAAATCGTTGAACCGGCGGCGGTAGTCGCTGGGAGTGTATCCAACCTGTTCTCGAAAAAGTTTCGTGAGGTGGGCAACGTTGGCAAGACCAACACGCTGTGCGATGGTGGCCATTTTCATATCGGTCTGGCGGATTAATTGTTCCGCCGCCCTCACTCTGGCCCTGAGCACCTCCGCCCAGATGCTGTGTCCCAAAAAACGGCGGAACTTCATTTCCAGTGTGCGCCTGGAAATGACGACGGCACTGGCCAGTGCATCGACGGCAATGTTTCCGCCGCAGTTTTCGTGAATAATTCGTAACGCTTTGGAAATGTCAGGGTCTCCAATGGCTGGTGAGCGGGTGGAATCCCGATGTGCAATGCCGGGTGTATCCAGAGTGATGATCGTGTGTGGGGCTGCTTTCCCATTCATAATATCCTCCAGCAACTTGGCCGCCTGATAGCCGATCTGCCTACCGGGCTGCTGAATGCTCGATAGCGATGGAGACGCCAGATGACACATCAGGGCGTTGTCATCGACACCCAACACGGAAATATCAAACGGAACCGATAGGCCGTATTTGTGGCAGGTGTTCAGGACAATCAGCCCGTATTGATCGTGGCTGCATAGCAAGGCGGTGGGCTTGGCCAGACTCTTAAGCCAAGTTCCAAGCCGGGCGTTGATCCCGAACCATTCATCCTCGCTGCCGTAAATCCTCTCATGATCGGTCAGGAATTTACTTCCGCATTCGGCGCCAGTGGCAGCGATCGCAGCCGCAAACCCTTCGTAGCGTTCCCGAGCAAATATGGCGGTCGATACTCCGAGAAAACCGAAATGCTTGAATCCCTGTGATAAAAAAAACTTGGCGGCAGCCCGGCCAATTTTAATATTATCCACCTTAACCTGTGCCCCCTTAAACGTTTTTAAGCCGGAGGACACATCAACGGCGGGAATCTTAAGCTTGGCAATCACCTCTGCCACATCGTCGTGTTCGATCAACCCCAGAATTCCATTAGGCTTCCAGCGTCTTATTATCGCTATGTTGTTCGGGTTGTTCTGATAAATGCCTTTGAACGACCATCGGGGTAATCGTGCGGTAAACTGCCGAATGCCTTCAAGGACATCCTGTTGGTAGCCCACCTTGGGGGTAAACATCAGCAGTATCCTGCGTTCATCGCTCATGGCAAACCTCCACTAGTGCTCTGTCACGCCTACCAATTAGGATTGATTGGCCGCAAGCGCCCCAACTGCAAGGAGCCAGCGGCGAAAACCGGGTCCGTGTACCCATTGAGCTGATGCAACGCCGCAGATGGGGTGTTTGCGGCACACCCCCCAGGCGGTACGCCTCTGGCACCTCCGGGGCGGC
>DZDI01000044.1 GCA_022730455.1 Phycisphaera mikurensis
TATCTCTACTGCGGTATCCATTTGATCATCATGAATTGAAACAGGCAGGAATCAATAAAATGCCAAGCAACCTTGAAACATTCCGTGATCTTCTGCGGGAACTGTTCCAACTGGATCAGGCGGATCTGGATTTCGGCATCTACCGCCGTATTGTTTCAGTTGGAAATGGAGAAGCGGCCTGCGTTTGCCCCTGATACCTCACGCAATTGCGATGTTGCACAATTGCGTGGAAAATACCCGATATGACCGACTTGAATTTGCCCTCCGTTAAACGCCGGAATGAATGGCTCGCCGGCCTGCTGCTGTGCCTGATTACCATTATTGCCTATCTGCCGCTGATTAAAGCCGGATATATCTGGGATGATGGCGGCTGGGTGGTGCACAACCCTTTGTTGACGGCACCGCACGGCTTGTGGGATATCTGGTTTGTGCCTGCCAAATCCATCCAATATTACCCCATGGTGTTTACCGGATTTTGGATCGAACATCAGTTGTGGGGCCTGGCTCCGATGGGTTATCACCTAGTTAATATTTTTCTGCAATTGGTCGACGCGCTGCTCCTCTGGCGAATATTGCGGCTCTTACGCGCACCCGGGGCATGGCTGGTGGCCGCCCTGTTTGCCATACATCCCGTTCAAGTAGAAACGGTGGCATGGGTGACTGAACAGAAAAATCTGCTGTCCGCATTTTTTGTTTTTCTTGCCGCAGCAGGGTGGATACGCTTCGCCCATCTGGACCAACCAGAATCTAAGGAGTCGGGCGAGTGGAAATATTTTTTTCTCGGCAGTGTGGCATTTCTGCTGGCGCTCTTCGCCAAGACCGACGCCTGCACACTACCCGCAGTGTTATGGGTGGTGGCATGGTGGAAGCGCGGGTCGGTGCGGCGGTATCAGGGGTGGTCGCTGGTGCCGTGGTTTGCAGCCGGGTTGACCATGGGACTGGTGACGATTTACATCGAGCACGTCAAATTGCATGCGGCCGGATCGCGCTTTCATTTTACCCCCGTGCAGCATGTGATCATCGCAGCCCGTGATCTGTGGTTCTATCCCGCCAAACTGCTCTGGCCGCACCCCTTGCTGGCGATATATCACCGCTGGGATATTCAGCATTTTTCCGGCTTGGATTTGCTGGCGATTATCGGTGCCGTTGCCGTTCCGCTGACGTTGCTGGCACTGTCGCGAAAAATTGGCCGCGGACCATTTTGCGCTGTGGCATTTTACGGCCTGACGATTTCGCCGGTGCTGGGCCTGGCCTCGTTTTATACCGAGACATATAGCTTTGTGGCCGATCATTACCAATACATTCCATGCATTGGCCTGTTTGCGTTTTTTGTCGGCATTGGTGATTTTCTGCTCAGGAAGATGCAAACGTCAGCGGGAACCGTTTCCAAGCACAGGCAAAACATCGGCGGCGCGGTACTTGCAGGCTGTGTGGTGCTGGCGGTGATGCCGGTGACCATTGCGCAGACTTTTGACTATATACCGTCGATCCACCTGTGGACCCATAACTTAAAATACAATCCTCACGCCTTTGCAGCGCTGGATCATGTCGCCGCGTATGACATCCAACATCACCATCCGGATGAGGGCATGGTGCTGCTGCATAAGGCGTGGCTGCTATCGGGCAAGGAAGACCCCACCATCAATACGGATATCGGCAATATGTATAACCACTATTACCACGATCTCGCCAAAGCGATACCCTATTACCGCCGATCGCTGGCGGCTGATCCTCAGCAACCGGCGCTCATTTTGACCTTGGTGAAATGGTATGAGGCACGCAAAAACTGGCGCATGGCATACAATGATCTGATCCATGGCGTAGAGGTATTGCCAAACTCGGCCGCGATTCATTACCAACTGGGCAAATTTGATGTGATGGCGCACAATCTGCCCGCGGCGGCCAGCCAGTGGGCTATTGCCGCGCGGATTGAACCCCACAACACCAAAGCCAACTATCACATGGCCATGGTCTTGATGGAACTTGGGCACACACGTAAAGCCGTTACTTACTTCCAGCGGGTGGTGAAGGTGTCGCCGCAATTCGTGCCGGGGCATGTATCTTATGCACGTTGCCTTTACATCCTCGGGCACTATCCGGAGGCCCTGCAGCAGTTGAAGTTGGCAGCACAACTGGCTCCCCACATGCCTGTCATCCATGTGGCGATGGCGTCTGTCCTCAAGCAGATGGGACATGTGCATCAAGCCGCTGTGCAGCAACAGATGGCGGCATCGCTGAACGCAAAAACCCATGCCACCGCGCCGGTGACTCCGATACATAAATAAACGTGAATTGGAGGTAAGGAGTCGATATCTCTTGCAAGCCCGGAGGTTCAACGGCCCGCACACGCGGGTGCGTCCACCCGGCATCATGCAGCATCTGACGCCATGCCGGTGGGTATGTTACGGCTGATTTATGCTTATCGCTGGGCGACACGGCCGTGCCGTGCAATGCCCTTGCGTTCTTTCATGGCCACCTGCACCATGTGCTGCTCCCGGGCGAGTTGCGCGATGGATGGATAGGTGAGGCGGCCACTTTCTCGCAGCAGATTAAGCATGTCCACGCACGTGGTGTATTTGGCCTGCTGATAGGTCAGATTTGCCGTCAGGTAACGATCTTGAGCGGTGATGACATCCAAATTGGTGGCCAAGCCCACCTGAAAAGAGTGGTGGGCCTGTAAAAAGGCCGCCCGGGCGGCTTGCGTTTCAGTTCGGGTATCGCGGATCAGTTCACGCGAGGTGACCCAATTGGATAGTGCAATGCGTATCTGTTCATGTATTTTCCGCCGCAGCATTTGTTCGGCCAGCATCGCCTGTCGTAGTTTTGAATACGCCGTACGTACGTCGTTATAAATCATGCCGCCTTCAAATATGGGCATGTTGACGGTAAACAGGCCGTTCCACCAACTGTCGCTGGGGAAGCTTTCCTTGTACAAAAAAGTGTCAAAATTGATTGACACACTGGGGAAATATCGGGCCATCGTCACGGTAACCTGTTTTTCCGCTACGGCCACACTGTCCTGATCAGCCTTCAAATCCTGTCGATCGGCCAGTGCCACCTGATACAGAGCATGGCGCGTTGGGACATGCAGCGGTGGACGGAACAGGTTTCGCAACTGAGCGTGATGCATACTGTTGACGCCGATCAAGAACGCCAGCGTCGCACGGCCCCTCTGCACCAAATTTTCGGCATTGGTCAGTTGTACCTGCGTCCGTGCCGCATCGGCCTGATCCTGCAGCACCGTCAGCCGCAGCGCAATACCCGCCCGTTCCTTGCGCAGTTCGCTGGCCACTGTGGCCCGCTGCACCTTAAGCGTCTGCTTAAGGACCTGCACCGCCCGCTGTGCCGAAAGTACTGCGTAATAGGTCTGCGCCGTTTCCAGCAGCAAGTCCGACTGCAAATTCAGCAGCAGCGACTTCTGAACACCGGTATATGATCCTGCGGCGGATATCGCTACCGAATCGCGCAGAATGTTGACATTCAGCGCGGCGGCCAGCGGGGCATCGAAATAATGCGTTTGGAATAAACTGCCAAAGCCCGGAGGAAACTGACTCTCATCAAACCCCCGGCGCTGATAGTCCGTTGGTGCGAGACTCAGTGTCGGGAAAAAGTTGGCAAACGCCCGGTCCTTCGCGATGAGTGCCTGAAGATAGTTTTCCCCGGCAATGGCCAGCGTTTCGTTGTTGTCGTTGGCCATATGCAGGGCTGTGGATAGCGTCAGTAAATGTGGTACCTTGCGCGGCAAGGGTTGGGGATAGGCGTGAATAATTTTTCGGTAATGATCCACTTCCTCCCGCTGGTTTACGCATCCGGACAAACTGATGCCTAAGCCCAGCACAATCCCGACGGAAATAACTGTCTTAATCACTCGCATTTTAATCACTCCACGATAACCGGTGCACTCTTGAACGATGGCGTCTTGAGCACCACGGCGATGGGCAATACAAACAGGAACACGATGGCCAGCACACGGAAGGCATCCACGTAGGCCAACATATGCGCCTGGCGCCCAACTGTATTATACACTTCCGCTTGTGCGGCTCGGCTGGCTGCCGATAACGCCATGCCGCCGCGCACAAACGCCCCTGTCAATGCGTGCAGGTTTGACCGATAGGCCGAATTAAGATTGGTCACCGCCCCAACCAAATAGTTTTGGTGCACCTGCGACGCCTGTTTTACAAAACTCACCGAGAGCGATATTCCCACGCTTCCACCGATGTTGCGTGCCAAATTGATGATACCCGATGCATCGGCCAGTTTTTGTTTGGGTACGAACGCAAACGCCGCCGTGTTGAATGGCACAAACAAAAAGGCCAGGCCCAACCCCTGCACCACGCGGCACATGGCCAGAGTCTCAAAGTTGGCCTGCAGACTTAGCCGGGACATCATATACAGTGCGAATACGTTCCAGAATACGCCAAAGCTGATGAGCCACCGCGTGGCTATTCGTGGGATGAGAAAACCCACCACCGGCATGAGGCAAAACACCACCACTCCGCCGGGCGCCAGCACCATGCCCGCCTGGCGGGCGTCATATCCAAACATGCGTTGCACCAGCAGTGGCAATAACGTGGTACTGCCGTAGAGAATACTGCCAAACATAAACATGCCGAAGGTTGCGAAGCCAAAATTCTTTACATCTTTCAGCATGCGAAAATTAACAATGGGGTGCTTATGTCGCCATTCCCACCACAATGCCCCCAGAATTCCAACGGCCGCCATTACCGCCAAGGTGCGGATAATAGGTGATGCAAACCAATCGGCATTCTCACCCCGGTCCAGCATAATCTGCAGGCTGGCCAAACCCACGGCCAAGAGGCCAAACCCCAGATAATCAATCTTTGTTTCGCTAAGTTTTATCCGCCGATGATCAGGATTGTCATGCAGCAAAAGAGAAAGCAAAAACAGCGTCAGAATGCCGATGGGTACGTTAATGAGAAAATTCCATCGCCAGGTAAAATTATCTGTAATAAACCCGCCGAGCAGCGGGCCCAGCACGGGCGCGACGACAACCACGATGCCATAGGTGGCCATGGCCGCCCCGATTTTTTCGGGTGGGAAAATATCGCGCAAAATGGCCTGGGCTCCGGGTTGCAGGCCACCGCCGCCAAGCCCCTGGAAAATTCGACAGACGATCAATGCTCCAAAATTAGGGGCCAGTCCGCACATGAGCGAACTGATGGTAAATAGCGCCATACACCCCATGAAATAGCGTTTTCGGCCGAACGCCGCGCTGAAAAAGCCGTTCAGTGGCAGCACAATCGCATTGGATACCAGATAACTGGTCAGTACCCAGGTGCTTTGATCAATACTTGTCGCCAGCGATCCGGCTATGTGCGGCAGCGCCACATTGGCAATGGTGGTGTCCAGCACCTCCATAAAGGCGGCCATGGCGACTATGGGTGCAATCACCCATGGGTTCATCGCTGGAGGCGATGAATTGATATCGCGGATCGCGGCGCTCATCGCACCTTCACCTCTGGTTCACACGACATCCCGGTTGCCAGATAGGGCACATTTTTGGGCAGGTGCCGAAATAATATCTTCACCGGTATCCGCTGTACCACTTTGACGAAATTGCCGGTGGCATTTTCCGGCGGCAGCAGGCTGAATGCCGCACCACTGCCGGCCTGAATACTTTGCACATACCCGTGAAATGTAAATTGCGGATACGCATCCACCGTGATCGTCGCGGGATCACCCGGTTTCATATGTGTTAAATCTGTTTCTTTGAAGTTGGCCACCACCCACGTCTGCCGGCTGACAATATTCAGCAGGCTTTGGCCGACCGATACATAATCGCCGGGTTCAATGGCTTTTTTTGTGACGTAGCCGCTCACCGGGGCGTCAATCCTGCAGTAGGACACATTGAGTTTGGCCAGAGCCAACTGTGCCCTAAGCTGCTTGATGGCTGCCTGACTGGAGCTCACATCGCTGGTCTTTTGGCCCACCTGTTGCGACACCACATCAAATGCCGCCTCATTGGCCCGCGCCTGCGTCAATTGGGCATTGGCCTGTCTAACCACTGCCTTAGCTGCCTGTATTTGCGCCTCGGCGGCCAGAATACCGGCGTGTGCCTGAGTCACCATTGCTATTTTGGCCAGCAGCGTTTTGCGTGCTGCCAATACCCTGGCTGCGGCCGTGATGGCGGCGGCCCGATACGTATCGACTTCAAAAGGCGTTACATCGCCAGTTTTTACCAAACCACGATACCGGTGATAGTCGCTGTTGGCGCGCTGCGAAGTCGCGATGGCCGATGCCAGATCAGCCCGGGCCCGGGCCACGTTCGCTATGGCCGACGCGACGGTCGCCTTGGCCTGCGCCAGCCCGCTATGCGCCTGTGAAACCCCTGCGGCAGCGCTCGCCACGGTCGCGCTGGCTATTTGCACGCCTGCCTTGGCCTGGTCCAGCGCCGCGGTGGCCCGCTGCCGGGTCAAGGCCAATTGATATTGCGAACCTGCTTCTTCCGCCTGCGCCTTTTCCAATTCCGCTTCAAGCATCGCCACCTTATCTGCGTAGGGCCGGGGATCCAGCGTTAACAGAAGCGTGCCTTTTTTAACATATTGATTATCCAGTACATTGACAGTGAGTATCTGCTGGGCCACGCGCGGCGCCACGGCCGTGATGTGCGCCCGGATATAGGCGTCATCCGTCGAGGCATAATGCATGGAATGTATGTAATACGGAATGCCGAATACCAATCCCAGCACCAGAAATATGCACCCGCCGATCAGAAAAACTTTCTTGCGATTCCCGTTTTTCGTCGGTGTTGCCGGTCCCTGCGGAGGACGCTGCGTACTTCGAAAAGTCTCGCCTGAACCTGATTGCGGTGCCGGCTGTAGATCAGTCTGTGTCATAAAGCTAAGTGCTCCAAATTCCGCGCCAGGTGGTCATATCTGTCCGGACAACCCATTCGTTGACCTTGTCGCTAAAGGCGTTGTTCTGATGCGTTTCCGCAAGGGCGCAGCATCCATCTGCCGTGATCGTCATGCTTGGGCTGCCTGCGATTGAATCAGCGCAGCTATCCCCCCGAGCGAAAACTGTGTTACGTTGGCCGAGATTTCATCGATGAGTTCCTCCGTGTACTGCTGGTGGCTGCGCAGCCTCAGAATGACATGGCGGCATCGATAATAAAACAGACACTGCCCCACAATACATTCCATGATTTGCTGGTTCAATGCCTCTGAAACCTCGCCATGCAGCGAGCGCACGATTGAAGAAAGGTGTGCACGCATCGGCTCAATTTTAATGCGAATGAGTTCGTCCAAGGCGCTGGTCGGCTCGGCAATCTCCCGGGCTATCAATTTGTTGTACCATTCCGGTCGATTGGGGCTCAAGAGTCGGCTTAGGTATTGCCGGATAAATTTCTCCAGCGCCATATGCGGTTCGTCGTCGGCCGCCAAATCTTCCAGGTACTGTGCCGCTTCCCCGTTGATTTGACGGCCATAGGCCAAAACTTCGTGATAAAGATTTTCTTTGCTTCCAAAATAATAATTAACGGACGCAATATTGGCGCCTGCACGCTGCGAAATCATCTGTATGGTTGTCGCGGTAAATCCGTTGTCGGCAAATATGTCCCCCGCCGCATCCAGCAGCCGCGTACGCGTCGAATCCAGCTCTATTTCCATTTTTCGCGCCACGTGGAGAAACCCTTAAAAAGTAACACCGGAGTCTGCCTGCGGCAATTTCATTTCAAATATATAATTGAAACGATCATTTGAAAAGTCAAGCGCATCCACTTCCAAGTGGGCGAAAGCCGCCGGTAGAGACATTGCCGCGAACAATGGCTCAGATACATCCGAGTCACCATCTCTCCCATCACAAGGAGCCTGCCCAAGTAATAGCAGAGCTGCGACAGGGTTATCCTCGTGGCGAACCGGCTCGCTTGGCCCACAGCTAAACAGGGCAGGCAGTCATCAAAACCGCCATCGACAATCGTATGCGGTGCGCGAAGCAGTATCGATCACGGGAATCGCGACAAATTACACATAAAAGCAAAACTTAAATTCGTAAAACAGAATAATATGAGAATTTGGCATTATCTGTTGGCTTATTCGGTTTTTTGACTGCATTTTCAAACGTAAATTCGCAAATATAGATAAGTCCGAATCGCAATGGTTTAACCCACCCGATAAAACCTGTATTATCTGGTATTGTGGCCCAAGTGGAGGCAGGATTTTTAATGTCCGGTTAGAAAACCGCGCAGACGGTTGACCGGATGATATCAGATGCGGATTATGTGGAAGAAGAAAACTACCCGCCGACAAGCGGTTGCCGATGACGCCGGAAAACCAGCCTGGCTGGAGCCGGGGCGGTGGAGGTTTGCACTTGGTGTCATGGGCTTTGCGGTGTTGCTGGTGGGGATCACCCGCATCCCGATGGCCAGCCCTTCCTGGCTGTATGGGCGGGCACCGGTGACGCTGGTATCGCCTGTGACCTTTGGCGTCGTTAATCCTGCTGCGTATGTGGCCAAGCGTCACGAGGCCATGAATGCCGCAAGTCCAGTGCTGAAGCCGGTACGCCGCGGCCGGATGTTAACCCTTATTAAAACGCAGTTAATGAATCTGCCCTACGATGTGGCAGGAGTTAAAACTCCCGCCGCCCTGCCGGCCCCCATACGCAAGCGGTTCAGTCAAATCAGCCCCGGTGCCATAGCGTGGCTGCACGAAATTGTGAAACAAAATCAATTTCCGGCTTACCTCACACGTGTTCGCCTGCTGGATCACCTGCTGCGGGCGCACCCGGTGGTAGGAGCCGATACGTGGAAGTTAATCGCTCGTACCGCCGCCGATCATGTCATGGTGCCTAAGGGGACCAAACCGACCGACGGCTACGACAGGATGCCGATGAGCCGTCTGCGGGCATTGGGGCCTGACGGCCAAGGATACCGCTCCTTGGTGGAGCAGTCATTTCCGCAGCCGATGTGGTCAACTCTGATCGGATATTTAAGTTCGCTCGGTTCGCCGATTTATGCCCTTGACGCCAAGGCCACCGAGGTGTCCCGCCTAACCCACGCGGCAGCGGTCAAAAAAGTTATGACCACCATCCATCAGGGGCAGATACTAGCCACCGCCGGCAAGCCCATTGCCGCTGCCCAAAGGGAGGCCATTCTGGCCGCTTACCAAGCTTATCATCATAAGTGGCAGATCGCCCATCCTTGGGCACCATTGAAAGCCGTTATCGGAGTAGTGGTCATAGCCTCCATCCTTGGCTTGCTCTGGGGAATGTTTATTATCAGCCGCCTGACGGAATCGCGACGAAGTACCGCATGGTTTCCCAGTTTGCTCATTGTCGGTTGCCTGCTGGTGATTCGCGTATTAATGGCCGCCGGTCTGGGCAACTGGATTTATCTCCTAGGGCTGGGGCCGATCCTGCTTGGTGCAACCATCCTAGTCACCGTCTATGGGAAGCGGTTCGCAATGGGGGCCACAGTATTTTGTATCCTGATTGTGACGGTGCTGGGCGGTTTGCAGTTGGGGTTTTTTCTCACCGCCCTGACCGCCGCGATGGTGCTGATTTTTTCATTGGAACAAATCCGTACTCGAACCCAAGTGATCCGCGTGGGGCTGCTGGATGCGGCTACCGCGGCCATTGTTTTGCTGGCATATGGCGTGGCCCGCAACGGTAGCGATCGACTTTTACCGCTGCAGTGGTTTTGGCTCCACGCCGAACCAAGTTGGCTCTCGCCCCTGCACACCATCGCTTTGGCTGGCGGCGCGGCGCTGCTGAGCATCTTTTTATTGTTGCTGCTGCTGCCAATGATCGAGCGCATTTTTGGTATCACCACCGCGATGACCCTGCTGGAACTATCCGACACCAATCGTCCTTTGCTCAGGCGGCTGGCGATTGAAGCTCCCGGCACCTTCAGCCATTCGCTTATCCTCGGCACCCTGGCGGAAGCTGCAGCCCGCAGTATCGGTGCCAATCCGCTCCTCTGCCGTGTGGGCGCCTACTACCACGACATTGGAAAAATGCTTAAACCCGGTTATTTCATTGAAAATACCGGCGGTGGAGGCGCCAATCGGCATGAAAAGCTTTCACCTGCCATGAGTCTGCTCATTGTGGTCGGTCATGTGAAGGATGGCTTGGAGTTGGCCCGTGAATTTCACTTGCCTAGGAGCATCCGTGAATTTATCGCCGAGCATCACGGCACCACTGTTGTCGAATATTTCTATCAGGCGGCACGCCAGCGGCAGGCCCGCGATGTGCTCGTCGGCGCAGACAGCACCCCCATTGCTGATTCTCAATATCGCTATCCGGGGCCAAAACCCCAAAGCCGCGAAACCGCAGTCCTGATGATTTGCGACGGGTGCGAATCCATGGTGCGGTCGCTGGCAGATCCTACCCCGGCACGGATCGAGGGGGCTGTGCACGAAATGATTCGGCGGCGCCTGCTGGATGAACAGTTCAGTCAATCAGGGCTCACGCTTTCCGACTTAAATACCATTGAACATTCGCTGCTGCGTTCATTGGCGGGTGTGCATCATCCGCGAATCGCTTATACCGCCGATAAGCCGACGTTGAAAAGGGCATAGATGGCTTTGACGGTTACCATTGAAATTACGCCATCGTTGCGCCATACGGGCCGACGGCCAACCGGCGGCAGTGCGCAAGCGCGGCTGCGAAACGGTGATATTGCCTGGCTCAAAGTACGGCTGCGACAGGTGTGTCGAAATTTGGGTTTAGCCGATGGCACCTGGGCGTTGCAGATTATCAGCGATGAAGAGATGCTGACCTTGCACGACCGATTCCTCGGAATCAAGACCACCACCGATGTGATCACATTTAATATGCGCCCGTCTGCATCGCCGCCCCACTCTGATGCCCTGGCGCTTGATACGGCCATCTGCCTTGATGAGGCCCACCGCCAAAGTACGGCGCGGAATATTTCAATCCAATCAGAATTACTGCTTTACGCCGTGCACAGTCTGCTGCACGTCAGCGGCTATGATGACCGAACGCCGCATCAGGCCCGGCGCATGCACAGGCGTGAGGATGAAATTCTTACCAATCTGGGCATCGGACCGATCTATCAATCGGCCAGGAGCGGAAAATGATGCTCCTGCTGTTCATCCTGTTCCTGCTGGTCACCATGGCCGGTACCATGGTGGCATCGGCTCTGGCGTACGCCATCCGCAGCATGTCCAAAGTGACGTTGGAGGAGGAATTCGTCCGGCGCCGCCGCGTGTTGCAGGCCCAGCGAGTTGTCGATGGGCAAATTGATCTGGCCTTAACCGCATCCATCATTCGCATCGCCTGTAATGTTTCCATGACCGTGGCGCTGGTGCTCAACGCCGTCTTCAACTCCGCCCCCGGGCAGGTGGTCTGGCATATAGGTGCAGCCGCCGTGGTGGCTCTCGTCCTGCAACTGATTTTTTCGGTGGCGCTGGCCACGGCATGGGCCAATTATGCCGGCGAGGCCCTGATTGCCGCCACCTGGCCGGCTTTGCTGGCCGCCAGCAAAATCTGTAATCCCCTGGTCCGCGTTCTGCGGCTTTTTGACGCCTTTCTCCGGCGCCTTTGCGGCGTTACCGCTGAATCGCACGCCCAGCATGAGACCCATGAACAGCAGGAGGAGATTCTCGCCCTGGTCTCCGAAGGCGCCGTCGGTGGTGCCGTCGATGACGAGCAGCGTAAGATGATCGAGGGGATTATCAGCTTTCGTGATCTGCAGGTAAGCCAGATCATGACTCCCCGAACGGATATGACCACCATCAATGTGCACGACACCATGGATGTCATACGTGATAAAATTATTAAAGACGGTCTTTCGCGTGTGCCGGTATATGATGGTTCCACCGATAACATCGTCGGCATCCTCTATGCCAAGGATCTGCTGCCCTGGCTGGGGTATGCCCGGCCGTCCGGCGAACCCAATGTGGCTGAATTAATGCGCCCGCCGCTGTTTGTTCCGCATTCCAAGCCCCTGCGGGATCTGCTGCGCCAGTTTCGGTCCCAGCACGTCCATATGGCAATTGTGCTCGACGAATTCGGCGGCACCGCCGGGCTTGTGACCAGTGAAGACATCCTGGAGGAGATCGTCGGTGATATTGCCGACGAGTATGAAAAGATCTCACCCTTACCCTTTCACCGCATCGATGAGCACGTGGTAGAGGTAGATGGCCGGGCCAACGTTACCGATATCAACCGTGAACTGGATTTGCAGCTTCCGGAGGATCAGGACTATCAAACTATTGGTGGATTAATGATTAATCATTTGGGTGTCATTCCCCCCAAAGGCGCGTCAATCGTATTTGACGGCATCGAACTGAGCGTGGGGGAGAGCGACCAGCGCCGTATCCGCAAAATACGTATTACAATGCGCCAACCCACGGCGCGGGAATAGAATGCCACCGGATGCAGTACCGCCGGCTCAGCGCCAGGCAAAGAGAAAAGGTGATACATGCGAATGATGGTAACAGGGCAGGTGGGGCTGGATCGGGCGCCATACCTCCGGCAGGTGCAGGACATGGCACGCGAGGCCGGCACGCCGGTCAAAGTCTTCAACGTGGGGGAAATGATGTACCGTGAGGCGCCTGATGTGCGCCCCGGCCGCATTCTGGATCTGCCTCTTTCGCGTCTAAACAGCCTGCGGCGGGCGGTCTTTCGCGATATTCTCAGCGAGGCCCCCCGGCATCCGCATGTGATTGTTAATTCACATGCGACGTTCCGCTGGCGCAACGGTCTATTTTCCGCTTTTGATTTTGATCAGTTGGCAATGTTTAAAGCCGATGTCTACGTGACCCTTTTAGACAACGTTGAAGCCGTCCACAGCCGCCTTCTGCGCGACGGAACCGACAGCCACACACTCAAAGATTTACTGGTGTGGCGCGAAGAGGAAATTCTCGCCACGGAGATTATTTCCAAGGTAAGCCCCGACCGGCCTACACCCTTTTTTGTCCTGGCTCGCGGGCGGGAAAGATCCACGGCCCGCACCCTTTTTCGTCTGCTGACGCGACCTGCCATGCGAAAGGTATATCCCAGTTTTCCCATGAGTCACGTTGTGGATATGCCGCAGGTGCTTGATGAAATTCAGAAATTTCGCCACCAGTTGGGCGAATATTTCATCGCATTTGATCCAGGCGATGTGGATGAAAAACAACTCTATGACCAGGCGCTGGCGGCACTCGGCAATCAGCAGCAGACGCTTAATATTAAATTGGACGGCCGCGCTGTGTCCCTGCGGACGGCAGAAGTTGTTTCCCTGGGTGCCGACATCAACGGCCAGATATACGCCCGCGATTTTATGATGGTGCGGCAAAGCGACATGATCGTATCACTGATACCTGAATTACCCGGAGGGCGGCCCGGACTCTCCAGCGGTGTGGAACGCGAACTTCAGCATGCATACGATCACGGACGTGAGGTGTACGTTATCTGGAAACCGCACAGCGGCCCAAGCCCATTTATTACGCAAACCGCTACGCGCGTATTTGGCTCGGTGGATGAGGCGATCGACCACTTCAAAGCCAGCGGTATGATTATGCCGCAGTCTCTCTTTGAAGCCACAGGCGCCGCATGAATGATGTACCCCGCTCAACGCCTGTGGCCGGGCGTCGGATTTCACCGCCCATCACATTGACGCCGTATCCACCGCTCCTGATGGGAATATTAAATATAACGCCTGAGAGTTTCAGTGATGGAGGACAATTCCTGGCCGGCGGCACGCCTGACGTACAGGCGGTCGCCGAGGCGGCTCTCGCTATGGCAAAAGCCGGTGCGGACCTTATTGATTTTGGTGCTGAGGCTACATCCTTTCACCGTTCCGGCATCATGCCGGTGAGCGCGGAAGAACAGATACGGCGGCTTTTAGGGGCGCTGGCGCTCGCACGCCGCAGGCTCGACGAAGATGGCTTTGCATCCGTGGCCATCAGCATCGACACGCGTAGTGCGCATGTGGCGCAATTTGCATTGGATCAGGGCGCCGGCATCATCAATGACGTATCGGGCGGGCAATATGACCCCGCCATACTCAAAGTGGCAGCCGCAGAGGGGTGTCCCATCATCCTTATGCACGCCTGGCCGGAAGGCCCCGATCAAAACCCGGCACCACGCGTGGATGTTATCGCCGAGGTTATTGCCGATCTGCAGCAATTAAAAGCTGCCGCGCTAGCCGCGGGAATCAACGCCCGTCAGATTATTCTGGATCCGGGTATTGGGTTTGGCAAAACCTCTGAAGACAACTGGCGCCTGCTGCGCGAGATCAATGCCTTCCAATCCTTGGCATCCCCTTTGGCCATTGGGTTTTCACGCAAACGCATCACACGCGATATCCTCCCGCCGGATCGGCAGGATTGGTCGCAGCGCGATGTTGCCACCGCCATTATGATGGCCGCCTTGGCACCCGCACCGGTGGCCATCCATCGCGTGCATGATATTCACCTAGCGCAAATTGCCAGATCGGCCATCAATCGCTTAACAACCCCAGCGGTCCGTCGGCCAACTTCTTGAGACCGGGCCCGCTGACCGCTCATGGTGGTAATGCCGGATCGCACCCGCAGTTGCCGATGGCGGTTTTGGTAGATGGGCACCATCGCGACCCGTTGCCACGGGCAAGTCGTCAAACTTCACTGGATTTGAGATCATGAGCCCCGGTGTCGTTGCGACGCGGTGGGTTAATCGGCAAATACGGACTCCAGCAAACGGCACCCTCGTATCTCCTATGCCAAAAGCCAGTTCCTCCATTTCCGACTGAGGCAGAACGGTCCGCTCCGTCTGCCGACACCGTTACATGGGACAAAATTGTTGAGAAACGCCCCAAAGAAAATGACAAGCAGCTAAAATAATATCCAATATTGCAAAATAAACTTCGGAGCACCTATACTGGGCATCTTTCATGGCCGCCTTTGCCCGGCCAGTTGGGGTATCAGTCATGAAGATCAGGATTTAAGATGCGTGCACACTACTTACAGCATGTCGCGTTTGAGGGCTTGGGTAGTATTGAACCTTGGCTGGAAAACGCCGGTTATGAGATAACAGGCACGCAATTTTTCAATTCATGGACGCTCCCGGATAGCGAAGATATTGATTTACTGGTCGTCATGGGCGGCCCGATGAGCGTTAATGACGAAACACAACACCCCTGGTTGGTAAAAGAGAAGCAGTTTATCCGAGACGCAATTGCGATGGACAAGCCCGTTCTTGGTATATGTTTGGGAGCCCAACTTATTGCCAATTCAAGGGGAAGCAAAGTATTCCCAAACCCGGCAAAGGAAATTGGGTGGTTTTCCCTAAAAGCGGCCGCCCCAGAGTGCCATTCGATTTTTCAGTTTCCCGATGAAATAGTAGTCTTTCATTGGCATGGTGAAACCTTCAACATGCCCAAGGACGCCATCCTGATAGCCGAAAGTAAGGGCTGTAAAAATCAGGCTTTTCAAATCGGTCGCAATGTCATTGGGTTGCAGTTTCATTTGGAAACCACGCCGTTATCTGCACGACTCCTTATCGAAAATTGCCGGGACGAACTCGTTGATGGTACATACATCCAATCTGAGGCAGAGATTTTGTCCGCTCCCCATGGGCGCTATTCATCCATAAACAGCGTAATGGGTAAAGTTCTTGAATACTTAACCTCCGTTCACGATAACAAGACGCAATAAGGAGCCGCGCTGGCCGCTGAGAACGCGATCCAGAGGCACGCAGAAAGCGTAGCGTTGCTTATCTATCTTGTCCTCGACCCATTCCGCCAGAATACCGCATAAGGGCTCTGTCACGTTGTCCGCTTGCTTATTCTGATCTCAGGGTAAAATGGGACCGGCACAGAGAAAGGTTTCAGGCCATCGAAGGGAAATATTCATTGATCGACGCAGAACTGCTGGAAATCCTAGTTTGCCCATTGACACGCAGCCGCCTTCATCAGGAGGGCGATTATTTGGTGTCGGAGGTTGGCGGGCTGAAATACCCGATCCATGATGGCATACCCGTTTTGCTGATATCCGATGCGATTGTGCCCCCTGAGCTGGGTTCAATGGAAGCGTTTCGCGAAAAATACCGGGATCAAATACCCGATTGACTGGCCCACATAAATTTGAACCAGACCGCAGGCCGGGGTCTTTTTAAGTCATTAAAGGCTCCCATGGGTCTATCCAAGTAATAGCACGGCTACTATTACTTGGACAGGCTCCTAGTATCATAGGTGGTGGCAGAGCGGCTGCGTGGATATGACTGGCTAGCTTGGGTGTGTAAATGGGCTGTGATCGTTGCAATCAACCTGCTACGGTTCATATCAAGGAAATCAGCGGTGGTGCAGTTCGCGAACTGCACCTGTGTGAAAAATGCGCTGCCGCACAGGGAATGGTCGCCCAAAAGCATGCCACGTTTTTTGAATCGGTCAATGCCCTGATTGTCGGCAAAACGGCAGATGACATCAAAGATTTAAAATGCGAGCACTGCGGCATGACCTGGAAAGAATTTAAAGATACCGGACTCCTTGGCTGCGTTGCGGATTATGACATCTTCGCTATGCAGTTGACGGCGTGGATCGAATCAGCCCAGGCGGGCGGAAACCACCACACGGGCAAGATACCGGCTGCCCGGGCGACTCACGGGCCGGACTATCTGCAGGCGAAGGAACGTCTTTTACGGATGAAGGCAGAGCTTTCACAGGCGGTATCGGATGAGGATTTCCACCACGCCGCCGAATTACGCGATAAGATCAAGGCCATGGAATCGCAAGCCGGTAGTTGAGTTCGTCGAGCGAGATAGACATGCTTACTCTTGAAAACATGCACAATCGCCTCTGTCAATGGTTGACCGCGACTGGGCCACAGCATGAAATATTGATCAGTTCACGTGTGCGTCTTGCCAGAAATCTATTGGCGTTCCCATTTATGAGCAAGGCGACCGGGCCGCAGCGCCAGGAAATTCAAAACACCCTTCGGAACAGCCTGCAAAATCTCAAGGAGGCGCCGGGGCATCTGTACGTTGATATGTCCGAAGTGAATGACGTTGATCGGCAGATGCTTTTGGAACGGCACCTCATCAGCCGCCAACTGGCCGCGCCGGATGGCAGCAAAGGGGTCTTCATCACGGCAGGTGAGGACATCAGCGTGATGGTTAATGAAGAAGATCATCTGCGCATTCAGGCCATCGCGCCGGGAATGCAGATTCAAGAATGTTGGCAAAAAGCCAACACCATTGATGATGAACTTGAGGCCGGCCTCGATTTTGCCTTCAGCGATAAGCTGGGGTATCTAACCGCATGCCCGACCAATTTGGGCACCGGGCTTCGCATTTCCGTCATGGTGCATTTGCCTGCACTGCAGCTCACAGGCAAAATTGATCAAATCAAGCAGGCAGCCAAGGACATGCGGTTGGCCATTCGTGGCCTCTATGGTGAAGGCTCTGAGGCCTTTGGCGATTTTTATCAGATCAGCAATCAAACTACCTTGGGCCGCAGCGAACTGGAAATCATAAAAGAGTTCAACGACCAAGTGGTGCCACGCATTTTGCTGGCCGAAGAGGCAGCCCGCTCTCAGTTGGCCAGCGAAAATCCGCTTCTACTGGATGACCGTATCGGCCGTGCCTTTGGTGTTCTCCAGCACGCGCGGCTTTTGACTGCTGAAGAAGCGCTTTTTCATCTCTCATATCTGAGGTTGGGCGTTACCATGAAACGCATCAGTGGATTGGACCTGCCGACCATCAATAGCCTGTTTCTTCTTTCGCAAACCGCGCACCTTCAGAAATTGGATGGTGATAAGTTGGACGAAAGTACGCGCAAGGCGGCTCGGGCGGGTTTTCTTCGCAAAAAGCTCTCGCAAAGTTATTTGTAAAGTGGAATTGGATCCGCATCGGTATCACCCCTTTGCCCCGGCCATCTGCGTGTTCGGTGGCGATGAGTTTTCACCGCCCAGCAGGCGGAAACCTACAAAAGCGCGGCCGTCTTGGCGTATGGTGCTGGCATACTTGCCCGCCTGGCGTATATTATTCTCCATGGAAAATGGCTTCGGCTCAGGTTGCTATGCGGAGAATGTTTATGAGCTTACAAAAAAAATGTCTTACAGGTTTGATTGGTTTGATGATGGTGACAGGCATCGCGGGTTGCAGCAGCAATCCGGCCGTGCTGTTACCCAACCCACGATCGCCCATTGCGGATGTGCCTGTCCCCGATGGATTCCACATCGTGTTGAGCAAGTCTGAAAGTACCGTGGTGCCGGGCACAGGTTTGCGGATCGTCAATGAATATTACAAAGGGTCGCCTGCTCGCCTGACGACCGCCCGCTTTTTTCTAAGTAATCTTCCCAACAGCGGCTGGAAGCTGCGCGAAGAAACGCAAGGTTCTGGCGGTATCACCGAATTTTTCAAGAAAGGTGATGAAAACTGCACCATCACCATTCGGCGCGGTTGGTTTCACACGCATCTTTTCATAGTCATTACCCCCAACCACGCCAGTGGAAGTAATACGGGCGGATCGGCATCCACTACGGCCCCAACGGGTTCTTCGTGACGCCTAGGAGTCTGTCCAAGTAATAGCAAGGCAGCGATGTACCAGAAACGCCCCGAGCAACTCCAGGAGTACATGGATGATCCGAATGCGGACATCGGTGAGCTCGATAAAGGGTTGGCGTTTATCCGGTTCGTCAATCGACGTCTTGGTGGCACACGCAGCATCATTAATACACTCCAACCATGGCTCGCACAATGGCCCAAGGACCGTCCCGTACGCATACTGGACATTGCAACCGGCTCGGCCGACATTCCATTGGCCATGCTGCACCTGACACAACAACTGGGACTTCAGGCCATCATCCTAGCGATCGATCTCCACGCCGCCACCCTTGGACTCGCGGCCCAACACATTGGCGGCCGACCTGAAGTGCGACTGCTGCGCGGCAATGCCATGCGCCTGCCTTTGGCCGATGCATCGGTCGACTTCGTAACCTGCAGTCTGTTTTTACATCATCTTACCACTCCCCATGCCGCGGTCGTTGTACGCGAAATGGTGCGCGTAACGCGCTGCGGTTTGATCGTCAGCGATCTGGTGCGTTCGCGCTGGGCCTTGGCGGCCATCTCGACCATGACGATATTTTCTCCGCGTCTCCATCGCCATGATGCTCGGGTGTCAGTGGCGAAAGGGTGGAAGAGGCGCGAGATATTGCACATTGCCGATGAGGCTGGTGCGGATTTCGCCCATTACCGGCCGCTGCCGTATGCTCGCTTTGTGCTGGCCGGTCGCCGACGGCCGTAATGGCAGGCCTGCCGTTACATGCCCCATTGGCATCTGATGCCATTTGATCTGCGTATTTATGCCATCTCCGGGAACCTTTTTCGCTGCGTGAGAAATCGGACCGGTAGCGCCACCCCGGCGTGGGCCAAATCGCAGTTTGCAATCGCGCCGGTTCAAGCCCGGCGGCCCGCATGCGTGGGTGCATTCCCCCGCGATTTTGCACCCGCCCACCAAAATCCATGCCGCCCGTAGTCCCTGTTATTACATGGACAGGCTCCTAGCGATCAAATATCCTTTATGACGAGCCGCCTGAGCGCATTAAGATGGAAACGGGGACAGCGCGAAACCATATTCGCCATTCCCGTCGAAGAGGATATCTATTTCCACTACGCTTTACCGGTGTACCTCCCGTCCATCAATCTGCGGATGAGGCTTGTCTCACTTCGGGTTCCGGTAATACGGGTGGCGACGGCCTTGCCCGCGCCGCCCGCACCCGTAGCACGCTTCGTCATTTTCCTGAAGGGCGGACAGACGATGCGGGCATCCGCCTGCGTTTTGCGTGGGAACGTATACGACATTACGGCCTACGGTATAGCAACCGCGTTGCCAAAGTCGGAGGTTCTGCGGGTCACAAAAATCAAGGCCACCGCCAGCCCGTCAAGATAGCGGTGGTAATTACGGCCGTTTCTCCCTTAACGGCTGAATCCTGCCTTCTAAGCGAAACATTCTGTCGTTTAGGAGCCTGAACTCCGGATTAGAGCTTTTTGTGAGCCCCATCACAAAAGGGTTGATGGGCGGTGTGCTTACAGCCGCAGAGAAACACTTTTTTCTCTTCCTCTACCTTAAACGGCACAGGTGAAATCCCCGACCCGGCGTGTGAACCGTCACAGAACGGCTGATTTTGGGATCGGCCACAAGCGCACCAATAATATTCTCCCGGCTTAAGCGTGACAGCGTAGGGGGCCTTTTGGGCGACAACGGGTTCAGATGCCATGGTTACTTCTCCTGATCAAACATCGGCGGCAAATTATAGCCTTAAACCAGGTCGGAGGGTTGAATCGCCGAATATATTATGACGCGGGCAGGTTATTGCCGCATCAAACGCCGACTGAAGCAATACAACATAACCGTGGGGGCGCGGGTGTCCTCACCCGCATTAATTATGGTTGTTTCCTTTTTTGGTTGTGGGTGGGGATGACGGTGTCGGGGAAACGGCGGGTGGGGACATCCGCGATCCCATGGCGGACGAGGACGTCCGCGTTCCCAATACTTTGTTCATGATTTTTCCTCCAGCGGGAAGCCGAGGGAGGTGAGGTTTTTGCAGATTTCTTTTTCAAGTTTTGCCGATTCGGTGAACTGCTGCCAAAAATTAGCCAATAATACGGAACCAGCAATTCAGGCCATCCTCATCCCCGTTGGCGGCTGCGCCCCCTATTCCTAGTGCTCTGTCACACCTACAAATTAGGATTGACGGTGGGCTAAGGGGTTGTGGGCGCGAAGCGAGGAGAATTGTGTATGGGAACATACATTGACGACGAGCGACAAAGCCCACGGCCCCTTGGCCCCCGCCCTGCAGGGTTGGCCGCAAACGCCCCACCTGCGGCGTCGCATCGGCT
>DZDI01000377.1 GCA_022730455.1 Phycisphaera mikurensis
AAAGTGTTCCGGGGCTCGTGGTACTTTACGCGGGCATTGTCAAAAAGAAATGGGCTGTCAACTCTGCTTTCATGGCCTTTTATGCTTTTGCTGCTGTTCTCATTGCCTGGGTGCTCTGGGCTTATAATATGGGCTTCGGTCATCAATGGTTTCCCTTCGTTGGCTTACCGCATCCCATTATCAGCATGAATGATGAGCTTACCCAGGCATTGTTACCGACTTCCAATACTACGGCGGCATTTCCTATGTCGACCATGGTGTACTTTCAGTTTGTGTTTGCGGCCATCACCTTGGTCATCATGGCCGGGGCCTTTTTGGGCCGCATGAGTTTCAAGGCCTGGATGATATTTGTACCTCTGTGGCTGACCTTTTCTTACACGGTTGGCGCCTTCAGTCTCTGGGGTGGTGGTTTTCTTTCTACTCTTGGCGTTATCGATTACTCCGGTGGTTACGTCATCCATCTTTCTGCAGGTATTGCCGGATTTGTCGGTGCGGCAGTGATTGGTCCCCGTCTTGCCCGGGATCGTGAAAACTTCCAGCCCAACAACGTGCTGTTGATGCTGGTAGGTGCCGGTATTCTCTGGCTCGGCTGGAACGGCTTTAACGGCGGTGATCCCTATGCTGCCAGCCGCGACGCCGGTGCTGCCGTATTGAATACCAATATTGCCACTGCCGTCAGCGTGATCGTCTGGACGATCATGGATATTTTCTACTTCAAGAAACCCGCCGTTATTGGGGCGGTTCAAGGCATGATTACCGGCCTGGTAGCCATCACGCCCGCTGCAGGCGTCGTAGACGGATGGGGCGCGATTGCCATCGGTATCGCTTCCGGCATCATCCCCTGGTTGAGTATGAACATGCTGGGCAAGACTGCCTTATTCCGAAAAGTTGATGATACGCTTGGGGTTTTTCATACCCATGCAGTGGCTGGCGTCCTTGGCGGGATCATGACTGGCTTGCTTGCCACCAAGGAGGGCTGTGCAGCTTTCGGATTGAGCACTCCAGGGGGCGCCATTGACGGTAACTGGCATCAGGTCTGGCTGCAGATTATTGGCG
>DZDI01000378.1 GCA_022730455.1 Phycisphaera mikurensis
AAAGTGTTCCGGGGCTCGTGGTACTTTACGCGGGCATTGTCAAAAAGAAATGGGCCATCAACTCCGCTTTCATGGCCTTTTACGCTTTTGCTGCAGTAATGATCGCCTGGCTCCTCTGGGGCTACAACATGGCCTTCGGCCACCAATGGTTCTCGTTTGTCGGTATACCGGGCCCCATCGCCAGTATGAATGATGAACTCATGCAAACGGTCTTTCCTACCAGCGGCTCTACGGCGGCCATGCCGATGGCGACGATGGTGTATTTTCAGTTTGTCTTCGCTGCAATTACCTTGGTCATCATGGCGGGGGCCTTTTTGGGCCGCATGAGTTTCAAGGCCTGGATGATTTTTGTGCCCCTGTGGCTGACTTTTTCCTACACGGTTGGCGCCTTCAGCCTTTGGGGTGGAGGCTTCCTCTCAACGATGGGTGTTATCGACTATTCCGGTGGATACGTCATCCATTTGTCTGCAGGTATTGCCGGATTTGTCGGTGCGGCAGTGATTGGTCCCCGTCTTGCTCGGGATCGTGAAAGCTTCCAGCCCAACAACGTGCTATTGATGCTGGTAGGTGCCGGTATTCTCTGGCTCGGCTGGAACGGCTTTAACGGCGGCGATCCCTATGCAGCCAGCCGCGATGCCGGCGCTGCCGTTCTCAATACCAACGTGGCCACCGCCATGAGTGTGTTGACATGGACGGTCATGGACATTTTTTACTTCAAAAAACCAGCGGTAATTGGCGCTGTTCAAGGGATGATTACCGGACTCGTCGCGATCACCCCAGCCGCTGGTGTGGTAGACGGATATGGTGCTATTGCGATCGGCATCGCTTCTGGCATTATCCCCTGGATCAGTATGAATATTGTCGGAAAAACCAAGTTGTTCCGTAAGGTGGATGACACCCTCGGCGTATTCCACACCCACGCCGTAGCCGGGGTACTGGGCGGCATTATGGTGGGCTTGCTCGCCACCAAGGAAGGCTGTAAAGCATACGGGCTCAGCAACCCAGGGGGCGCCATTGACGGTAACTGGCATCAGGTCTGGCTGCAGATTATTGGCG
>DZDI01000379.1 GCA_022730455.1 Phycisphaera mikurensis
TTGTTGTTGTGGGCAGTATTGGGTAGCGCTTGGGTACTGTGGGGCATGTGGCGCGGGCGGGGTGCGGAGTGTGAGCACATCTAATAAAGGGTTATGCCGCCGTGTGTATCCCGCCCTACGACGTGGTTGACTATCTTGGGACGCTTAAAAGATGGCTAAAAGGGATAAATCAAGCGGCGGCAAGTGGGTCATCGCTGGGCTAGCAATACTCGCCGCCTCACTGGCCGTTTTTCATGCAAAGCTCTGGATGATCATTGGAGTCTTCATCGGAATAGGGATCATCGCTTACGTCAGGGTGCTCTCCACAGACCCGAAAAAGAAACCCCAATTTGGTGCTGATCCAAAAAATTCGCCAGCTTTTCGTGCGCTCCTCGCGCAGCCGAAAGAGAAAACCCATTCCCTCACAAATGCACCAATACAAGATTTAGTCGAATCGACATCGAGTCATTGGCCATCACCGCCCCCCACCAATCTAGCAATAAAGCCGACGACAGAGGCGATTGCTACAGACATCGTAGACACCCTACCTCGTAGCCTTGAAGTCGAACCCACTTCCATTCCTGTAGCGAAACAATCCCCCTCACCAACAAATTTTCTCATCCCACCCGCACCGCAAGGCTTCGGTGTTGCCAAGTGGATTCCTGCTGGAGAATCGATCACCATCGCAGGCACCGTAATATCAGGAGGGATGATCTACGTTGGCACATCCCTCTCTGTATCATCTGGAAACACGGACCCCTGCCTGATCAACCCGTCCCTCTCAGTCATTGCACATGGTGACTACACCACAAGTGAAATGGGTTACTGGCCGAACTATTCAGAAATATCAAGTAGCGCGCGCCGTGCCTATCTTGATTGGCTATCGGGCGGTCGCAGCGATCCAAAAGCCGATGTTGGCTATGTTTTCCTGTTCTTCTATGGCCTAGAGAGGCGCGCGCTCATTGATGCGTCCACCAATTCGGCTGCCAACGCGGATCTTCCATTGATTGCAGCGGAATTGCGCCGACTGATCGGCATATACGGCGAACGCTCTCATTCCCTGAGACACTACG
>DZDI01000380.1 GCA_022730455.1 Phycisphaera mikurensis
TGGAATCCCTACATTACATTCATATTGCTGCAGATGGGATGATAGGCCATGCGCATATTGCTTCTCCCCTTCATTTGGATGGGCCGTGCCATGCACTGGTTGCGCATGGGGATTCTCAACCTGCTGACGCTCACCATTCTGTTGTTCCTTGTTGTTTTTATAGCTTATAAACTACTCTATCATGTTGTCGTTCCCGATGGTGCTGCACTGCTTATCGCTCCCCATGGCGCCCTGTTTTACAGCCAAAGCGAATCCTGGCAAAGTCGCGTGCTGAATCACCTTGCCGGACAGAAGTCTGCAGAAGTTTCCGTTAGACAGATGGTCCAAGGGATTGATCGCGCCTCCACAGATCCGCGCATTCATCTGCTGGAATTAAATCTAAGTGACTTTAGTGGGGGCAGTATCACCCAGTTGGACACCGTAGCAAGAGCCCTACGGCGATTTCGTGCACATGGCAAACCTATTTATGCCTATGCACCCAACTTTTCCCAAGATGCCTATTTATTGGCTGCCCAGGCCAACCATATTTACATGCCCAAGTTAGGTGCTGTCCTGATCACCGGATTTTCGACGCGCGGCTTATATTTTAAAGGGCTGCTAGATAAATTGGGGATCACGGTATACGCCTTTCGACAAGGGCAATACAAATCTGCCATGGAGCCCCTTACCCTGACGCATATGTCCAAGCCTGCTCAGGTTGAAAATGCCGCCTGGCTGAAAGTGTGGTGGAATGCTTATCGGGAAAATGTCGCCCAGGGTCGCGGGCTGAAACCTTCGCAAATAGGCGATTATGCGAACCGGTTACCTGAACTTATGGTCCAATATCAGGGCGATGCTGCAGAACTGGCTCTCAAGCAAGGGCTGATCACCCATATTGGCGATGCGCATACTTTCAGGCTGGCGGTTGCCGCCGCACTGAAACAATCCCCTAGCCACGAAAAATTGATTGGGTTGCATGCCTATTTATCTGCAACCCAAAAACCCGTAGCCGCCCGTGCGCAAATTGCGGTTATACCTATTGACGGGATGCTTGTGACGGGAGACAAACCC
>DZDI01000381.1 GCA_022730455.1 Phycisphaera mikurensis
AGCAGCCATTGTTTAGAGCATTTGGTCGATCCGGCGGAGGGGCTGCGCAATTGGTTTCGTGTCGTTCGTGAGGGTGGGTATCTAGTGATTACGGTGCCCGATGAGGACTTGTATGAGCAAGGTGTATTTCCGAGCACTTTTAATCGTGATCATAAATGGACTTTCACGATATTCAAAACAAAATCATGGAGCAGCCGCTCTTTGAATGTTTTGGATCTGATGCGAGGCCTTGGGCCCGCAGCTGAGATTGTTAAGATTGAGCAGCTTTCCTCAACATATCGATTTGAGTTACCGCGTTTCGATCAGACTCTGACACCTGTTGCTGAGTGTGGTATTGAGATCATTATCCGTAAACGGCCACAAACTGAGGTCGATGCGGGGGGGAGGTGGCAACGCGCCATACAACAGCCCGAGCGGGAAATGCGACTGCACATGAACCAGTACAAAGACGATATGGCGATGATGAAGCAATCGAATCAAGGGCGCCTACCCTTCGAAAATGATTCGGATTTGTAAGGGGGAGCGATGATTGTCCGCGCCCGTGCGCCGCTCCGCCTTGGCTTGGCTGGGGGAGGGACTGATGTTTCCCCGTATTGCGATATCCATGGCGGGTATGTGCTCAACGCGACGATCGACCGCTATGCCTATGCAGTGATCAAGACACTGGACGAGCCAATAGTGCGTTTTATCGCGACTGACCAGGAGGTGCGGAAAGTCAGGCCAGCGGAAGTGCCATTGCCACTCAATGGCAGGCTCGATTTGCACAAGGCGGTTTATAACCATATGGTGCAGCACTTCAACGGGGGACAGCCTATTCCGCTGGAATTAAGCACTTTCTGCGATGCGCCGTCCGGTTCGGGCTTAGGTTCTTCTTCCACTTTGGTAGTAACGATGATCCGCGCCTTTGCGGAACTGCTGAATCTTCCACTAGACGATTACACCAGCGCCCACATGGCCCATCAGATCGAACGTGTGGATTGTGGCTTGCAGGGCGGGAGGCAGGATCAATATTCAGCGACTTTCGGCGGTTTTAACTTTATGGAGTTTT
>DZDI01000173.1 GCA_022730455.1 Phycisphaera mikurensis
GGTGTCGACTCCATTGATTTGTACTATCAGCACCGGGTAGACAGGACCGTGGCCATTGAAGAGACCGTCGGCGCCATGGCGGAACTGGTGAAAGAAGGGAAGGTGCGATACCTGGGATTATCGGAGGCATCGGCCCGCACCATTGAACGCGCGCATCGGGTACATCCCATTACCGCATTACAGATTGAATATTCCCTATGGACACGTGAACCCGAACATGAACTCATCGATTTATGCCATCGACTTGGAATCACCGTCGTAGCCTACAGCCCGCTGGGGCGTGGTTTCCTGACGGCCTCGATGGCATCTACCGACCAGCTTGCCGATGGTGATGTGCGCCGCCATCAACCGCGCTTTCTTTCAGGGTGAAAATTGGAATACGAACCGCAGGCTGGTGGAGAGAATCATTGCCATGGCCAAAATCAAGGGGTGCACAGCGGCGCAGTTGGCCTTGGCGTGGGTACTGCGAAAGCAGCCCAAAGTCGTGCCGATTCCAGGCACCAAGCGTGTGAAATATATTGAGGAAAACGCGGCGGCGACCCAAATCCATCTGTCGGCTGATGACATCGCCCATCTCGACGCCATGGCCCCCGTCGGCATGACGGCCGGCGCCCGCTACCATGAAGCGGCCATGCGAATGCTGGACGCATAACGCCCCCCTGCGGGCGATGGGCACGGGTGGTCGGCAATTCTCCGGGAGAAGGCAGTTGCGCATCGACGAAAATGCTGGTATATTTCCAAATTATGGATAAACCGTGGGCCAAGGCACGACCTGCCTGCGAACCATCCATCTTTTATGCCCGAGTCCAGCGACCCGGGTGATTTATTGTGTGTGATGTCCGAATTGGAGGCTGGCCGCCGAACTATGAAAAAATTCGTATTCAATACATCGTTGCCGCGATCCGGCTCAACACTCATGCAGAACATTCTTGCGCAAAATCCCCGGATGTATTGCACGCCCACGAGCGGGGTGATTGATCTGCTTCTCGCCGCCCGGAAATATTACACCGATCTGGCGGAATTCAAGGCGCAAGACGCCGACCTTATGCAAAAAGGTTTTTTGAGTTTATGCGCCGGTGGTCTGCAGGGTTTTTACGAAGGCGTTACCGACAAACCCGTGTGCGTTGACAAGTGCCGGAGCTGGTTTCACTTTCATCATTGGGTGGAGCGTTTTAACCCCAACCCGAAATATATCGTCTGCATCCGCGACCTTCGTGGAATATTGGCTTCGATGGAAAAATTGTGGCGCAAGAATCGGGATCGATGCGATCCTGATGAAGTTAACGGCACACTTAACATGATTACCGTCAACAATCGCGTGACTCGCTGGCTAAATGGCCCACCGGTTGGAGTGGCGGTGGCACGCCTTATCGAGGCCATTCAAACGGGTGTTGTCAAGCAGTGTCACATTGTACGTTTTGAAGACCTGACAGAAGACCCCAAGGCTGTCATGCAGCGTGTCTATGAGTACATCGAAGAACCCTACTTTGAGCACAATTTTGACCATGTGGAGCAAAGCACACACGAAAACGATCAACTGCATACGTTTTACGGAGATCATCGGATCCGTGAAAAGGTGGCGCCTCCCATACCTGATTACATAGACGTGCTGGGACGCGATATTTGCAATTCCGTCAAGACCAATTACGCCCTTTTTTACAACACGTTTTACGGTGATAAACGGTAGGATGGCAGGGTGGCCGAGTGCATGAGATTCTTAAACTTGACGAAATTGGAGAACCGCAAGCGGTATCGCGGGCGGTTGTGGCCCTGCAAGCCGGGCTGCCGGTGGTACTTCCGACCGAAACGCTGTACGCTCTGAGCGCGGCGGCCGACCAGCGGCGCAGCATCAACCGACTTCGGCAGATCAAAACACCTGAAGCATTCCCCGGCTGGGTTCTGCATATCGACCGTCCATCAAGCATTGCGCGATGGATTCGTCGGCCGAACCGGGTGCTTAACCGGTTGATTGATAAGCTTTGGCCAGGCCCATTGGCCGTACGCGTCTCGCTCTCCGAACCCGAACAGCAAGCCTTGCGAGCTGCCTTGGGGGTTGAAACCTGTAACGAAACGGTGGACGCTAAAGGCAGAGTTACATTTCGTTGCCCCGATCAGCCATTGACCCGCAACATTATTGAAGAATTAAAAATTCCCCTAGTGATGATCGGCGTAAAGCCCGGCGACGCCGGTCGTGATCTGGGTACAGCTCTGGCCGATACAGCGATTCCGTCGCTGCTGGCGATTGACGCTGGCCCGGGCCGCTATCGCAGCAGTTCAACTTTGATAGAGGTGTTTGAATCCCGTTGGGAGATTCAGCGTCCCGGGGCCATTGCCGAACGTACCATCACCCGGGTTATGGAGCAGACCGTCGTATTTGTATGCAGTGGCAACACGTGCCGATCGCCCATGGCGGAGCAACTCGGAAAAATATTTTTAAGCCGAAAACTTGGCGTAGCAACGAGTGAATTGGATATGACGGGTTGGAACATCACATCCGCAGGTGCTCATGCCATGGCCGGTGCGCCGGCAACCGCCGAGGCACGATCAGTGATCCGAGATATGGGAGGATCGCTGGAAAGGCATCGGTCTCGTGCCGCCACCGCGGACTTATTGCTGCGTGCTGATTTAATTCTTACAATGACAGACGGCCTGAGGCAGGAGCTGATCGAAATCCTGCCCAACCTTGCGGGAAAAGTCGTCCGCCTTGATCCAGATTCGGACGTGATTGATCCCATCGGCGGGTCGATTGAGGTGTACCGCCAGACTGCGGAAAAGATTCAACAGTTGGTGGCCAGACGCTTGGAGGAACTACTGACATGAAATTAGCGATTGCAGCCGACCATCGCGGGTTCCCCATCAAAGCTTCACTCATGGAATCGCTTCGCGCCGAAGGCCATGAGATGATTGATTTTGGGACGTTTGAGCAAATCCCCTGCGATTACCCTGATATCGCTGTACCTGCCTGCCTCGCAGTGGTGGAAGGCAGAGCCGAGCGAGCGCTACTGGCCGACGGCAGCGGCATTGGTGTGTCGATCGTGGCCAACAAGGTACCGGGCATTCGTGCGGCTCTTTGCCATGACGAATTGACCGCGGAAATTTCCCGTCACCACAATGACGCCAATGTCATCTGCCTCGCGGCTGATTTAATTGGTATAGAACTAATCCGCCGTATCTGCAGGGTCTGGTTGAAGACCGAATTCGACAATGGCCGACACGCCCGCCGTAATGCAAAGATCAGTCAAATCGAGGCGAAGGTATTTGAAGATGTGTCGCGTGCCCATCAGATATTGCGTGGGGATATGATTTAATCCACAGCGGCGGATGGCTCCAATCGGCGTCGGCTCGCCCTGGTAAGTAAATCAACCGAACCATCCAGCATTGCTACTATGACCTCGGATGCGTAGCTGGCGAATAGCCCTGTCTCTACGGCACCGGGAATCGCGTGAATAGCCGCATCGAGCCCATCGAGATTCTGCATCATAGGGTGGTCTGGCGAAAAATATGCGTGCAGCAGAGGGTTTCCATTATCAGTTAAAAATATTCCCCCGTTTTTATCCGGTCGCGGATCGGCGGATGCGGCCCCCATGGCGATCAGACGGCGCTGCACGGTCGGCATGGCAAATTGCACCACTTCGACAAACACGGGAAAACGTTCTCCCAGACGGGGTGTTAGCTTTTCCTCCCCCACCACAATAATGAGCGACTCGGAAATGGAGGCAATAACCTTTTCACGCAGCAAATTCCCCCCTCCACCCTTAAGCAAATGGAGTTGCGGTGTGACTTCATCGGCACCGTCTACATCCAGATCAATGCGATCTACCGTATCGAGAGTTGCCAAATGGATGCTGCCCTGGCGTGCCACTGCCGCGGTTAATTCAGACGTCGGCACGCCCGTAATCTGCAGCCCCTCTTTGCGGACCCGATCTGCCAATGCCCGCACAAATGCCAGCGCCGCCTTCCCGCTGCCCAACCCAACCACCCAGCCAGGCTTTACGCGAAGCGCTGCGATGCGGCCGATACGATCAAGTTGTTGGGCTGATGCAACTTTAGTTTCAGTCATTCTCGACTCGATTCACAAAGATTCTCGTCAAATGCATCCGCCACTATCGCTCCAGCCATATCTGCATCAATCCACGGCCCGAACCGTTTACGCCAGCCATCTGAGGCCGACCATCCGAGGGGTGGGATTCGAACCCACGACCAGAAGATTATGAGTCCCCTGCTCTAACCGCTGAGCTACCCTCGGGGGAAAACTTATATGTTTATCCGCGTTGGGCTGACATTGCAATATCAAGACGGATAATCTTTGCCGGGGCGTGGCAATTTTTTCGGGCAGCAGCACCGGACAAGCCCAGTGCCATATACGGGGAAAACTGCAGCGGGCGCTTTATAGCCACCGGCTTGTAGCGCAGGCGTCTCGCCTGCTTAGGATGCAGACAGGATGTCTGCGATACCGGGCGTTCCTCGCACGCTCTGCGCCTCTGTGTGAGATAACAAAACTTCTCCGTGTGCCATAAAGTTTCATGCCGATCGCATGATGATATTGGTTTATGTGTCGCGCAGAGCGTTTAATATAAAAGATTTAC
>DZDI01000382.1 GCA_022730455.1 Phycisphaera mikurensis
CCCGCTTGCCTTTCATGTCAGCAACCGTCTTGATTCCGGAGCCGGGAGCAGCAATTATATGCAGAAAATTCGGGTACATGGCCCACATAACCCTGACATCCTTGGCAGGTTTGTCCTTGAACTTGGCGTGGGTACCGGTATAGGCCAGATAGGCTGAATCAGGCAGCACGGTGCCAAGGTAATAGGTGTTCTTTTTAGGATCGCTGCGCCGTTCAATCAGGAGCAGGTTGTCGATTGATGCTGCCGTCTGTATGGCAGTCGCTTCTACCCCGGCGTACTTGGTAAGAATCTCTGCCAGTGCAGTTCCATAGTAGTAATACACCCCGCCGATACCACCGGTGGTAATCAGAATCTTCGGTTTTTCCTCTGCTGCGCCGGCCAGACCACTCAAACCGAGCAGAACCGTCAAAACAACACCAATAATTCTCTTCATATGTGCCTCCTCTGTTGGTATATGCTGCTGTAAAACAGCAGTAAATGTGCGTTATGCCCTGGCGACCGCAGCTTCGGGAGCACCCTTTTTAGAAAGGAAGAACCAGATTGAAGCAAGAAATACCGCCAGGTTAACCCAGCCAAACGGGACAAAAAAGCCCAGTGCCAACAGGCCCAACACCCAGGATTCCCATTTGTGCAGGGGCCGCCGGGTATAACCCACAGTGGCTGCTGCCATGCAGATAGCGCCGAGTGTGACTGCTGCCAGGCGTATCAGAAAGGCGGTGGCTGTTTCCATGCCTGATGCGGTACGCATCATCGGGATAATCAGCAGGGCGGTGCCCTGGTAGGCCAGGATGAAGGAGAACCCCAACAGGTACTTGGGCAGGGCTACCTTTGCCGCATACACACCGGTTTTCAGTGGGTCCGTCATGAATACCGACGACGCAGCATAGGCGGAAAGGGCCACTGGCGGGGTGACATCGGCCATGACCGCGTAATACATCAGGAACATATGGGTGGACAGCAAGGCTGCTTCCGGCGGGATGCCGTTGGCAATGCCAATCTGGATGATAGCCGGTGCGGTCAAGGCCGAAGCAACGACGTAGGTGGCGG
>DZDI01000383.1 GCA_022730455.1 Phycisphaera mikurensis
GCCCGCCCTTATTCATCACATGCGTATAAATCATCGTCGTCGCCACATCCTTATGCCCCAAAAGCTCCTGAATCGTACGGATATCCTGCCCGCGCTCCAATAAATGCGTCGCAAACGAATGGCGCAAGGTATGCGGTGTCGCCAGCTTGGCCACCCCTGCCGTAACCACAGCCCGCTTCATCGCCCGCTGCAACAACTTCTCATCCAAGTGATGCCGCCGCACCCCACCGCTGCGCGGATCCGTCGAAAAGCTCCCCGACACAAACACATACTGCCAAGGCCACTCCAAAGGCGCATTGGGATACTTCACCGCCAACGCATCCGGCAAATACACCCCAGCTTTCCCCGCCGCCAAATCCTGCTCAAACAGCGCACGCCGCTGCGCCAAATGCGCCAACAAATCCGCCTTCACCGACTGCGGCAGCATCGTCACCCGATCCTTCGCCCCCTTACCATCGCGCACCACAATCTCACCGCGCGCAAACTCAACATCCTTCACCCGCAGCCGCATCACCTCCATCAAACGCATCCCCGTTCCATAGAGCAAACGCGCCAGCAGTCCGTACACCCCATCCATCTCGGCCAAAATCGCCCGCACCTCCTCCCGCGTCAACACCACCGGCAAACGCTGTGGCCGCTTCGCCCGCGTCACATTATCCAGCCAAGGCAAATCCACGCCCAACACCTCGCGGTACAAAAACAGCAAGGCCGACAAAGCCTGATTCTGCGTCGAAGCCGACACATCCCCCGCCACCGCCAAATGCGTCAAAAACGCCTCCACCTCGGCTGCCCCCATCTCGCGTGGATGCCGTTTGTTGTGAAACAAAATAAAGCGCTTAATCCACTGCACATACGACGTTTCCGTGCGGATGCTGTAATGCTTCACCCGAATGCGATCGCGCACCAGATCAAGCAATTTCGGCGCAGGCGTGGGAGGTGTGTTTGCACTCATAAAAATGCCCTGTATTTTTCGTTGTCACTGAAAAATCAGCATGATACATTGGCATCGTTTTAGATAGACACCGATTTACAAAAA
>DZDI01000045.1 GCA_022730455.1 Phycisphaera mikurensis
CAGCACAGCAACTGAAAAGCGATGCAGAGTGTCGCTGTATGCGTGGTACTCAAGACCGATGATTCCAAGGCGCCGATGACGCGACAAAAGTACCTCAATCGCGTAGAGTCTAACGGCAGTAGTTGACGCACTCCAAGCCGAGGAGCCACCAGTTTGATCACGATGAGCATGACTGAAGCAGGTGACGGTTCTGGCTGTATGCTGGAGTCAATTGCTAATTTGCACCTGAGAATGTGGATTGTGCAGATGGCGGCTATGTGCAGGCCAGATCGTGTCGTTTTATGCCAAGGTGGGGCAGCAGAGCGGTCGGAACTTTTCAGGCAGGGAGTGGAGGCTGGAGTTTTTATTCCGCTGAATCCGGATAAGCTCCCGCATTGCTATCTTCACCGGTCAAACCCTGATGATGTTGCGCGCAGCGAGTCGTCTACGTTCATATGCACGCCAGCTCGCGCCATAGCTGGACCTAGCAATAATTGGATCGAGTCCAAGATAGCCTATACTCAACTGCGGGGCTTATTTAATCACTGCATGGCCGGCCGCACGATGTATGTACTGCCATTTGTGATGGGGCCTGTCGGTAGCCGACTCAGCAGAGTAGGCGTGCAGTTGACAGATAGCCTGTATGTGGCGGCCAGTATGGACATCATGACCCGCATGGGAGATGTGGCGCTTAAAGTGCTTGCCGATACGCCAGAGTTTACGCGATGTATGCACAGCGTTGGCGATTGCTCGCCTGAAAGGCGATACATCTGCCATTTTCCATTGGACAACACGGTGTGGAGTTTTGGTTCCGGTTATGGTGGCAATGCTCTACTTGGGAAAAAATGTATGGGGCTCCGCCTGGCCAGTTATCAGGGATTTCAGGAAGGGTGGATGGCCGAGCATATGTTGATTAGCGGCGTACGGGAACCGAACGGACAGAAAAGCTATATAACGGCGGCGTTCCCAAGCGCATGCGGAAAAACCAATTTCGCCATGTTGATTCCGCCTGAGTCTTATCGCCAGAAAGGGTGGCAAGTGACCACGGTGGGAGATGATATCGCGTGGCTGTGGGTGGATCCGAAAAGCGGTAAGTTGCGTGCCATCAACCCGGAGACCGGATATTTTGGCGTATTGTCCGGAACCAGTGAGATGACCAATCCGATTGCCATGCAAACTATCTCGAACAATACGATTTACACCAATGTAGCGCTGTTGCCCGATGGGGATGTTTGGTGGGAAGGTAAAACCGCCGTTCCGCCGCCCACTGCCATCGATTGGCAGGGAAATGCGTGGACACCTGACTCTGGTCGTAAGGCGGCACATCCAAATAGTCGCTTTACCGCACCGATGCATAATAATCCCATTCTTGACCCATCGGTAGACGACCCTGAAGGCGTGCCGGTGACTGCCATTATTTTTGGCGGTCGGCGAGCCGCAACGATCCCCATCATTTACCAGACATTTAACTGGAGTTACGGCGTCTACGCCGGCGCATCGCTGGGCAGTGAAACCACAGCTGCCGCCACAGGAAAAGTTGGTGTGGTCAGGCGTGATCCGATGGCCATGCTGCCATTTATTGGCTACAACATCGGCGACTATCTCGTGCATTGGTTTCGGATGCGCGGAAAAATGTCTGATCCGCCGCGTATCTATCATGTGAATTGGTTTCGTCGTGATGAGCGTGGCAACTTCATCTGGCCAGGGTTTGGAGAAAATATCCGTATACTGGAATGGATACTCAAGCGCTCGCACGGCAAAGCTTATGCCGTGGAGACACTTTTAGGGTGGATGCCTCGGCCCGATGATATTAACCTTGAGGGATTAAAATTAGATACTCAGGCGTTTTTGGATGCCCAGCGTGTGGATGCCGACGCACTGAAAGCCGAATTGCTGGCGGAAGAGGAGTTGTTTTTGAAACTGGCCGGTGAGCTGCCGAAAGAAATGATCTTCATGCGGGAATTGCTCATCAGTCGGTTGTGAAATCATTAAAAGTGTGCGGTGTTCCCATAGTTGTACATATCAGGATTTGTCATGTTGCCATATGTTGTTGTCACGACCGAAGGACTTGAATCGCTTCCACTGGCGTGGTTGAAGGAACAGGTGAAGGTTATTGAACTCTCGCTTAAAGATAAATCACAATGGGATGCCGCACTGGAAAAAGCCGATGGAATAATTGTGCGTACCTATACGCAGGTCGATAGTGATTTACTGACGCGGGCACCACGATTAAAAGTGGTGGGGCGGGCAGGAGTTGGGCTTGAAAATATTGATCAGGTAGCGTGTCATGCCCGGGGCATAAAAGTGATATCCACACCCGAAGCTAACACAAGGGCAGTATGCGAATACGTATTTAACTTAATATTTGCTCTGGGTCGCCCGATTATTCGGCTGCGATCACCGATTGCCGCCGATACATTCCACCAATATCGCAAAACCTCGCGCGGTCTGGAATTGTGCGGCTTGACATTGGGTGTTCTTGGAATGGGACGTATTGGGCGGGCGGTCTCACGCGTCGGCCTTGCCATGGGGATGCGGGTTATTTACAGCGATGTGGTCGATGTAGGATCGAAGGTGGATTTTGCCGCCGAATCAGTTGGTGTGAACGAACTTTTGAGTAGAGCCGATGTCTTATCAATTCATGTGAGCCATCGGCCAGGCAACCAGCATTTTATAAACGCGCAGCGTTTGGGACGGATGAAGCCGTCGGCGTTGTTGATTAACACGGCACGCGGTGAGGTCATAGATGCCCATGCCTTGGCGGACGCGATGAAGTCTGGTCGGCTTGCAGGAGCGGCATTGGATGTGCATGACCCTGAACCACCGGGGCCGGACTATCCCCTCTGGAGCTTGGATGGTGTTATTTTGGCCCCGCATCTAGCGGCTCGAACCCAAGGCGCCATGGACGCAATGAGTTGGGTGGCACGAGATATTGTGGAGTATCTTCAATCACCTGCTGGCAGGAAATTGCTGTAAGCACGGGCATGCGCCAGGCTGACCACTGGACGATTGTGGATGCTCGTTATAGATTCTTGCTGTGAGGATCGGCCGCTGTGGCCATAAATGTACTGGGTGCAGTGTATTTCCTGCGGTCATAAGGAAGTGAATTTGGTCTACGATGGATGCTGACGATAAAATGGGTGAAAGTCGTGATAACTCCGAAATGCTTGAAGGCGCTCAAACGCCGCCAGCAACGATCGTTGCCAACGAAGTTATTGTGAGGGATGACAAAGCCACCGATGATGCCGCGGGTGAAACAGAAACCAAGGCACCGGCTGAATTGAGTGCATCGCCCGATAAACAATCGAACGTTACGGCTACAGATAGTGCGCATGCCGGTGAGGCCGATTCTGAACATGACGGCCGCGCCTTTCAAGTTGAAGGAATGGAACTGCGTCCGGTGCTTGAGGCGATACTCTTTTCCACCGATGCTCCTATATCAGCAGGTAAGCTGGCGCAGACGGTTGGGTTGGACTCCACCAAACCTATCAAGACAGCGGTAGCAGAACTCAACGACATTTATGGTCAGCGTCACTCGGCATACCGCATTGAGGAACGTGCCGGCGGCTATCAACTGCTGACGCTGCCGCAATACGCCCAGTACATTCAGCGCTTAACCAAAGCCCGAGATGAAGGAAGATTGACGCCGGCGGCGCTCGAGACGTTGGCGATTATCGCATACCGCCAGCCCATTTTACGTGTGGATGTCGAATCCATTCGCGGCGTTGCGTGCGGCGAGGTCATTCGCACTTTGATGGAATATAACTTGGTTAAAATCGTCGGTCGGGCCGAGGAAATAGGGCGGCCGATGCTTTATGGCACGACGCGACATTTTCTCGAGGTGTTTGGTTTATCCAATCTGAAAGATCTGCCGCGTGCAGATCAGTTAAAAGAACCCAAAACCACCGTTGATAAAACCAAATAGCCAAGTGGTAAGGAAATAATGATTCCGCGCAGGGTGAGCACCGGCAAGCCGTGGTGCCGGAGAAGTGTTGATGATGTGGAAGGCCCGGTGGTTGCGGCCATCAGGCCGATATAAGTTGTATGGTGGGCATTGCGTATCGTGCTCGGCAGGGCTGGACGGGCAGCGTGGCCAGCGGAGCACACAAGTCATACTACGCGGCCGTTCCCGGTGATCTGTTTGCGCTGAGGTGCGGTGCATCTATAGCTTTGAGAGCAGATCGTTTTGTTCCAAGACAAGGACAAGCTGCTGATATATGGGGGCCGGACGAATAGACTCGGGGGGCAATAGTCTCGCGGACCGGGCAGACCTTGCCAGCCTGAGCAATACATTCGCAACATCGGATTCAGGAATGCCTTTGACCTTGACCCCGCGAAAATTGCTTAGCAAGCACTGAATTGCCTTCGGCAGGCGTTTTTCATCAATCGTGCCATCAGCTTTTAGGTGCGGCAGCTTCCAAGTGCCGGGTTTACCTGCGTCTCCAATCCACGCAAAGCACGATACAGGCAATTTGTATTTCGGATGCAGCAGTATGCCATTAACCAATTGTTCGGATGGCGGCGTTGCTGGTGGCTCAGTGGCCGCCATTGCGTCCATCGTGGCCGTGCCTTCAAACTTTCGATACATGCCATGCACGCTGACCCACCACAACGATTCCGGCGGAGCACTGTGCCCCAGACTGACCTCGACGCGAGTATCCAATCCGCCATTTATGATGTCCGCCGCGTAAAAAACGCACCCATCGGATACAGCTACACGGGGAATACTCTGGGCATCGGCGTAGCGCCGCGCCTGTTCTAAGGCACTCGTCAATGCTTGCCGACCGTGTTGGAGCGTGCCCGGCTTTTTCACTTCAATGACCAAATACTTCTGAAGATTATGGCTCAACACGATATCGGCGTATTCAACTTGGTATGTCAGATCGCCTTTGGTCCAATCCAACACACCCGTCAGCAGGTCCTCTAAAATCGCCTCCGCGACTTTTTCTGATTCACCACCGTGGCGCAGCCGATCGTTCCGAGTTTCCAAAAATGTTGGCCACGCCGACTTCAGGCGGCTAATGCAGGCTTGATAACGGACAAGTTTTCGATACGTGGTTTCGGTCATGGCTGGTCCTTAAATGCTACACACACAGCATTTATAAAGGAGATCGGCAATTTGTGCCGACCAATTTATGCATACGATGCAGATAAACAGCGGTCCCCCACCAAGGCGCATCGGGCGGATATTACTGGCATGGCACCAAACGCGGGCAGGCGCCAACAATGTGGAGGACTCACACTCGCTGTACCAGACGCCCAGAACACACAAGTGAAAAATGTATTAGTGCGTTCCTTGAGTTTTACAGCGTCACCATCCAGACGCAAATGTTCCACAATAATGCCGACGTAAAGTTCGCAGCCAGAGGCTTGTCTGATCGGCGGGGCGGTTAAGTCCATAACTCTGTTATCAAAACGCCATCACCATCGGCATCGAGAGGTATCACATCCACGCCGACGGTCACTTCGTGCTTGCCCCCCCCAAGTATTACACCTCGTAGTGGCGAAACATCCGAGAAATCACGGCCCCAGGCTATGGTAATATGCCGTTCGAGCGGCCAAACGTGGTTGGTGGGGTCGATGTCCATCCAGCCACATTCGGGTATGTAGACGCTGATCCAGGCATGTGACGCATCAGCGCCAGTTAGTCGCTGTTGGCCCGGTGGGGGCGCCGTGAGCAGGTAGCCGGATACATAACGTGCAGCAAGGCCCATGGATCGGAAGCACGCAATGGCAAAGTGAGCGAAATCCTGGCACACGCCGGTCCTTTGTTGAAATACTTCGTCAACGCGCGTGGATATATTGGTTGATCCGCTGACAAATTTAAATTCTGAGTAAATGCGTTTGCCGATATCCAGAGCTGCTTCAGCCATGGGTCGCCCCAGGGTAAAAGATTGCCTGGCCCAATTATAAATATCTTCATTCCAGTGAATCTGTGGGGAACGAAAGCGAAATTCACTGGCGGCGAGGAATTCATCCTGAGGCCTGCCTGAAAGCATTTTACATACCGATTCCCACGAGCCTGTGGGAAATAGCGAAGAGGTTTGCGGAGCGGCAAGGTCCACCATGCAACGGGACACGACTTGCAATTCACAATGCGGTTCATCGATCGCAAAGACCGTCATGGGATTTCCAAAATAATCATGCCGCATGGACCGTGTTGCATCGGGGGTGATGTCTAAACTAATTTGTGTCCATGTGTGGCGAGGTGCATCGCGCGGTATTAAATGCGCCAAATTATGGCATACCGTTACTGGCTCCTGATACCGGTAACGCGTCAGATGTTGAATTCGATATACTGCCATACGAAAACTCTTAAAAACATTATGATTCAGTTCTTCAGGGGCGGTATCCGGGGTTAATCTTTACCGTAGAAGACCCGATCTGCCGACTCGGAGCTGCGTGGCATAAATATTTCTGACAGATTAAATCGGAAAGCTTAAATAAATCCGCCGTTGCCATTTCCATGAATCCTCGAAGCCCCGAATCTTCCGCGTTGCCTAGTGTTACAAGCCTGCCAAAATCCGCCAGCCGCAACTCCGTCAGTCGGCGCAGTAATATTTGCTGGATTGGTGTCAACTGCGCACCGAGATGACTGCTCGGCAGCAGCTCAACATGTTCCTGTAATCGCACCAATTGAAATGCCAACGCCCGAGGGTTGGTTTCATCGGACAGCAACAGATCGGCGACCAGTGGTATTTGAAGGGAGGTCATGTACCGCCTTCGGTATGTGATGGCCGAATCCGCCACTTCCAAGATAGCCTCCAAGATTGAAGGTGCTCGCATTTGGTCGGCAGTAAGTGTGCTAAGGCCTAGTAGCACAATATTGGCACCGCGTTCAATACGCCTTCCGATATCCAGAAATCGCCATGCCAGACCTCGTGTCATAGATTCCATCGCCAGCCCGCTGAAAGCGGCGAAGGTAATCATTAATTTATCAAGCGTCGCCAGCAATTCGCTTACTCGACCAGGCTTCCCGAGTTTGGCAGAGAAATCAACGTCCAATCGACTGATAATTCGCCATGTATCAATCGCCATGCGATCGCGAACCAGACTGGCCGTGCTGTAAACGGCTGCTAGCGTCATCTGTAAGCCGTACGGTAGATCGCCAGCGAACAGCATATTGTTTAAAAGTGACTCGCCGTTGCTGGAAGTCACATTGGGCGCATTCATGCGTACCTGGGCTCCAAGTGAGGCCAAAAGGGTCGGTAATTCGGGGCTGGTATCAAAGTTCTGGTCCACTAATCGACCTATGATTCCTCGCGCCAGTCTGACTATAGCTTCCGCCCGCTCCACATACCGGCCCAGCCAATAGAGATTGTCTGCCACGCGGCTGGATAAATCTCCACCAGCGCGGGAAATGCCCATCGGAGATCCCGGGGGCGTAAGCAAACTAAAGGTATCCACGGGGCCGCCGGAAAGCACCCATGTATCTTTAGATCCGCCGCCGCGCTGCATAGAAACAATCATGGATTCAGCGGACATGGAAAATCGTGCAAGTCCACCGGGCATGACGGTATAGCTGTCGCCCGCGGCCACCATCTGCGCCCGAAACGCAATGTGCCGGGCTTCTACACGACCGCCAATCATTACCGGCGCGGTGGAGAGCGGAATTTGTTCTTCCCCCACGTAATGTGATGGATGATCCAGTACACGCACCCGCAATGTCTCCACCTGCTTTGATGAGAGAGATTCGGTTGCAACGGGCGATTCATCCGCAGAGTAAAACGCTGGCTTAATTACGAGTTTGTTAAAATGAGCGAGCACATATTTAAGCGCCTCTTCGTCGCCGCACCAGTAAGACGTCACGGCTGGCAATTTGAGTTCTTCGCCAAGCAGGTAGCGGCAGATGCGTGGAATAAACATCTCTAAAGCCGGTGATTCCATCACGCCTGATCCCAAGGCGTTCACTACGGTGACATGGCCTGCGTGAACGGACTGCACAAGGCCCGCAATCCCCAATGAACTATCAGGCTTAAGTTCCAGCGGATCGCAATAGTCGTCATCTTGCCGCCTGAATATGACATCGATTTGCTGCAAACCGCCGAGCATCTTCATGTAGACGCGGTTATCACGGACCGTAAGGTCGGCGCCTTCCACCAACGGGTACCCGAGATAGCGCGCTAAATAGGCGTGTTCAAAATATGTTTCGTTGTAGGGTCCGGGGGTGAGCAACACAATGCGAGGATTTTCTCGGTTATGGGGCGCCGCCGCTTGCAGAAGATGGCGCATGGAACGGAAAAAAGTTGCTAACCGGCTCACCTGACAGTCGCGGAAAATATCAGGAATAGCCCGCGATACAACAATACGATTTTCCAGCGCATACCCCGCACCAGACGGTGTCTGAGTGCGGTCTGCCAAGATGCAAAAGCTGCCATCCTGGTTGCGTCCTATATCGTTGGCCGCAACGTGCAGCCATCGGCCTCCGAAGGGCCGTGCACCTCGCAATGGGCGGAGGTATCCAGGATTGGCGAAGATGACCTCTGGCGGTATGACTGAATCGTTCAGGAGACGTTGAGGCCCATACAAATCAGCCAAAGCCATATCCAACACGCGCGCCCGTTGCACAAGTCCGTCACAAAGGTCTGCCCATTCCTGTGCCGCAAATACCAACGGCAAGGCGTCAAGCACCCACGGCCTGTCCATTCCGGCCGGATCACCATAGACGTTATAGGTAACGCCATTTTCATGTATCAGTTGACGCGCCATCGCCCAACGCTTTTCCAGCTCCACTGGCCCGAGATGGTCCAAGAGTTGAACCAGCAATTTCCAGTGTTGACGCACGTGACCGCTGGCATCCAGCATGTCATCCGGCGCAATATTCCCCCGGTAATAATGGGCAAAAAGCCCATTGGCCGTATTTGCCAAGCCAGGCCCACAGACAGGAATTTGATCAGTCATCATGTGGTGGCATCTTCACCGAAAAATGTAAAAGTCGCCAATCCCGACCGCAAGGATGTCACAAATTCAGGCACCATTCGATGGTGCATTATAAGCGCCTCAAATCAAGAGTAAGCGGAAAATCGTTTGATCGATCAACCGGTTTAATATGTAAATCACCCGGTGTGTGGCCAAACTGAGAAAAACGCGCCGAACGCCGTGCCTGCGCCTCAAAACCATTAACCGGAAAGGTGGTATAGGAACGTCCGCCCGGATGTGTGACGTGATAGGTACAGCCGCCTACTGACCGTCCATTCCACTTGTCAACCACGTCAACAATCAGCGGGGAATGAATGCCTATGGTTGGATGCAGACACGAGGCCGGCTGCCACGCACGATAACGGACTCCGGCCACAAATTCTCCCTGCACTCCCGTGGAATGCAGAGGCATCTCGACTGTATTGCAGGCAATTGTATGGCGACCATCGATAAGCCCGCGACCTTTTATCTCCAGCCGGTCCAGCGACGAATCGACATAGCGAACTGTACCACCTCCGCCCGGCTCCTCACCCAAAACATTCCATGGTTCGATAGCCTGGCGCAACTGAACCACGATTCCGCCCATGTTGGCAACGGCAAATTCTCCAATCAATGGAAATCGAAATTCCATATGCGGTGCGAACCATTCCGGCTTGAGCGTATGGCGTTGAATTGATGCAAGTACCTCGTGGAAGTCTTTCTCCACAAAGTGGGGAAGCAAAAAGCGATCGTGGAGTTGGGTACCCCAATGTATTAAGTCAGCTTTATACGGCCGGTGCCAGAATTCAGCAATCAGTGCCCGGATTAATAATTGCTGGACAAGAGACATTTGCGGATGCGGTGGCATTTCAAAACCGCGAAATTCGACCAAGCCCAAGCGCCCCGATGACGTATCGGGACTATAAAGTTTATCGATGCAAAATTCGGCCCGGTGGGTATTGCCGGTTAAATCCACCAGCAAATTACGGTAGATGCGATCGACCATCCAGGCTGGCGCGCAGGGGCCCTGCTTTTCAATTTGCGCATTGGCGATCTGTAGTTCATAGGTGTAATCCGACCGACCCTCATCAATCCGGGGTGCCTGACTGGTCGGGCCGATGAACATGCCGGAAAACAGGTAGGACAGCGACGGATGATTGTGCCAAAAGGTCAGCAGACTCCTGAGCAAATCGGGTCGGCGAAGAAATGGCGAGTCGGCCGGAGTGATGCCACCTATCACAATATGGTTGCCACCACCGGTACCAGAATGGCGCCCATCAAGCATGAATTTTTCAGTGCCAAGTCTGGATTGGTGCGCATCGTCATAAAGACCGGTGGTAATATCAACGGCCTCCTGCCATGTCGATGTCGGATGAATGTTGACTTCAATGACACCCGGGTCGGGAGTTACTTTTAGCACCTTAAGCCGCGGATCATGGGGCGGAGGGTAACCTTCAAACATCAACGGCACATTAAGTGCCATGGCGGTTTCCTCAATTCGTGACACTAAGTCAAGGTAGTCTTCTGTATGGCGAAGAGGTGGCATAAAAATGCGCAGCACCCCGTCGCGTGATTCGACGCAAAGGGCTGTGCGTATGATCCACGGGGCGGGTCTATCAGGAAGTACCGTGCCCATGTTGTTGGCGGCCAGTAGACGGCGATATTCCTTAAGCATCGCCGCGCTCATTGATCCATCCGAATCAATATATTCATCGATGGCCTGCTCACGAAATCCCAGCGGTTTTTCCGCCGCCGCTCTGCCACGCACGAATGCCTGCCGCCTCGCATTGGGCAGCGGTGGCAATTTGTCCATCGGATCCGGTTGAAAAGTATACGGGTAGTCAGCTTTGCCAACCCATGGCAATGAGTCCAGAGGCAACCGAAAGCCCATGGGGGAATCGCCCGGGATAAGGAACATTTTTTCTGGTCGGAAAAACCATGCTCCCGATTGCCAGAATCCACTACCCGCCGAGCCTACGTTGCGGATGGGGAGTGCGTAGCCAACAATTTTGTCCAATCCCTGCTCAAATAGAAGGGCGAGTCGAGAGCGATCTTCCGGGTTGTCGAGCTTGCTATCCAATGGATTTACATTAGCCGGCAGGCGACGTTCTTTCCATAAGTAATACCAGACGTCTTCATATGCCGGTAAAGCATGCTCCTGTGTCGTGCCCTCACCAAGCCGCTGAATCAGACTCTCAATGAATCGGCGCGCGTGAGCAGCATCACACCGTGTGCTATGCGTTTCATCGGCAATAAGTTGCGGATTATTCCAAATGGCTTGTCCGTCTCTGCGCCAAAAGCAGGAAAACGACCAGCGGGGCAGAGCTTCGCCGGGGTACCATTTACCCTGCCCGTGATGCAGAAGACCGCCCGGGGCAAAGCGTGACTGGAGGCGTTTGAGTAATTTCGCTCCGAGAAGTTGTTTGCTTGGCCCGAGTGCAGCCGTATTCCATTCGGGTCCTTCCATATCGTCAATTGATACAAAGGTGGGTTCACCTCCCATGGTCAAGCGGATATCTGACGCGTCGGCATCGTCATGGACTTTTTGTCCTGTGGATACAATCTGCATCCATTGCTCGGATGTATAGGGTTTGGTGACGCGGGGTGTCTCGTGAATTCGCTTAACTGTCATGTTGAAACTAAATTCAGTCTTGCATGTATCAACCATTCCACTGATAGGGGCCGCGGAACTTGGATCGGCCGTGCATGCCAACGGGATGTGCCCCTCGCCGGTGAGCAGGCCGCTGGTGGCATCCAAACCAATCCAACCTGCGCCAGGCAGGTAAACCTCAGCCCACGCATGCAAATCAGTGAAGTCTACCGGTGTTCCAACTGGCCCATCGAGGGGTTTGACATCTGCCACAATCTGAATGAGATAACCAGACACAAACCGTGCTGCCAGACCCAGATGCCGCATCAGGATTACCAGCAGCCACGCAAAATCCCGACAAGAGCCTTGTTTTAGCCGCAGCGTTTCCTGCGGTGATTGCACACCCGGTTCCATCCTGACCAGGTATTTCAATTGCTGGTGAATATCTCGATTGATATCCACTAAAAAATCGATAGAGCGACGTGTTTTCTTGTGATAAATGCCTATCAACCGCGATAATTCAGCCCCGGTCGGGCCTGTCTGCAAATATGGCTGCAACTCTGTTTGCAGAGCGGCGTCATATCGAAAAGGGTATTTTTCGGCGGCCGCCTCAATAAAAAAATCAAATGGATTAATGACGGCCATTTCCGCTACCAAGTCCACCTCCACACGTAATTCATCAGCGGGATCGGGGAAAGCTAATCGCGCCAGATAATTGGAGTATGGATCCTGCTGCCAATTCAGAAAATGTCGCTCGGGAGTAACCTTCAAACGATAACCTAGAATCGGCGTACGGGTATGCGGTGCGGGCCGCAGCCGCACAATATGCGGCGACATCCGGATAAACCGATCATATTTATAGTGGGTAACGTGAGTGAGCGCAATACGGATGGACATTGAGGTGAAGCCTTCTGCAAGACACCCCCCGGTAGCGGTCTACCCCGCCATCTCTGCCCAAAAACTATTTGGGCCACATAAACTCCATCACGCCGACACCCATTATACGGCCACTCGATGTTTAAGTCTCCGATCCCGATTTTTACATGGAATGGACATAGTTGTCGCAAGTTATTCTCCATGAGTATAAGTTGTAAAGTTCAGTGGAAGGCTCTTTGCGTATTAATCGTTCGATGGGGGAGTTGTATGAGAGGTGGGTGGTTTTAACATTTCCGCCAAGGCACGATAATCAACTTTGCCGGTGCCCAGCAGTGGGATCATATCTATCCGCCTGACTCTCCGAATGTTATGCAGGCCGGATAACCCCCCATTACGAATCACTTCATTGGCAGCGGTGCGATCTATCGGTAGGGTCGTGAATAGTACCAGCTCTGGTTGATTTTCGTCAGCCGTGGGTATTACCGCCACCGTAGGCCCTGCCTGTCCTGCCGGATATGCGGCCATCAGTACGTCTTCAATTAAAGGTAGAGATATCATCTCGCCGCCCATTTTTATAAAGCGTTTCAGGCGGCCTTTAAAAGTCATGTCGCCATCGGCATCATAAGTCACTAAATCGCCTGTGCGGTACCACAGCTTGCCCTCCCATAGAACGAACGGTGATGCACCGCCATCATTCAGGTAACCGGAAAAGATGCTCGGTCCGCGTACCAAAAGCATTCCCACTTCACCGGCACAGCAGGATTGCCTGGTGTCAGGGTTGATTATGGCGCATTGAACCGATGGAAGCGGTCGACCGATGGAACCCGGCTTAGGATGATCTTCCCGTACAACGGAAACAATTGGAGAGCATTCAGTAATGCCGTAACCCTCTAAAATCGATGCTTTATTGCAGCGAATGCGAAGCAAATCATAGACGGCAGGAGGGCATTTTTCCGCGCCGGTTACACACAATCGAATATTAGATAAATCCTCATTGCCCGCAGCCCGCATGATATTTGAGACAAACGTGGGAGTGCCGAGTAAAACAGAGACGCGCCATGCTGCCGTAATTTTTGCCAATGTCGTCACGTTGTTGGGATTAGGATAATGCACAACTGCCGCACCGGACAAAAGCGGTAGAAGCATCGCACCAGTTAAACCAAACGAGTGAAAAGGTGGCAGTATCCCCAGAAACCGGTCGTGTTGATAGATCGTAAAGCTATCCAGGGCGTCACGAATATTAGTCAGCAGATTTTTGTGGGTGAGCGGCACGGCTTTTGGCGAAGACTCCGATCCGCTGGTGAAGAGGATTACCGCTGGTGCATTTTCATCGGGCCGAAGTCCTTGAACTCCGATCGGCTTAAGTAAGGCATGAGGCGCTATTCGCGCCTTGACAGCCGCTGCAATTTTGGTTCTCCTTCTCAGCGTTTTAGTGAATGTTTCGAGCGGAACGCATACCGACTGCAAGGCGGAAAGATCCGTTCCCTGATCCAGGAGTTTCTGCAACAACACCTGTGATGTAAGAATGTGTTTGACGTTCAGCATATTTATGGCATCGCGAATATTGCGTTCTCCGAGAGTCCAGTTGAGCATCACCGGTGTTTTTCCCGCACAAAGACATGCCAAAAACATCGTGTCAGCCGCCACTGACGCGGGTAGTAATATGCCAATGTATTGCCCATCCAAGGCTGCGATCGATTTGCGCATCGCAAAAATGGCTGTTGTTAAATCCCGGTATGTTTTGCCGCCTCGCTGCATATCCGCAGCCGCAATACGATGCGGATGTATCATCGCCTGATTAACAAACACCTCCTGAATGGTGGTACCCGTTGGCACCAGCACACGCTTGCTCGGCGCGGTTATCCACCCCGGTGGAGGCGGCGGAATCCGAACATCGAAGGCCTCGCTGGCCAGTCGACCGCATGTTGCCTGCAGGACATCAGCAACAGTTTGCAACGCCTCTACGCTCGGTATGCTTACGGCAAACTCTTTCTCGATGAAAAAAATTAAATCGGTTACCGCCAAGCTGTCCATCCCCAGGTCCGTGGCCAGATGCTGCTCGCGCTGGATGTTCTCAACACCGGTTTCATTTTGCAGATAGCCTATAACAATTGCTCTCGTGGCCGGGGGAATGGTGGAATCATCCACCGTGACCGTAGTAAATTGTGGCTCAGGGATGGAGCGGTTGCCACCGGATTGCCAGGGGCTGTAGGGAACGTAAAGGGCGACAGTAGCTTCCGCCGTATAGTAGTTGTCGAGATAGTTATTAAATGTATGCCGATCAACCGAGCGGGGTAGATCGGCTGGCTCGCTAAAGGTCAATGTAACTTCGCGTTTGGGTGCAAATAATAGTCCACTGGCAATCAGGGCGGGAAGATGTTCGATTAGGCCGATTTCAAGCTGCGGCGGCTTGCCTCCCGCCCAACCGAAGCTGCTGCCCCAGAGTCCAGTGGTACGCAATAAGACTACGCGGATATCGGGTATATCTGAAATGATCTGGTGGGCACCGCTTACTGATCCCAGTATGTCTTTGTTTGATCGCATCAGACGGCCGGCGGGGTAGAGAAGGATATTTTCGCCGCGTTTGAGTGCGGCGATACAGGTGTCGATCGATTCCGCCGCGCGGACCGCGGTGCCCTTTTCCGCTCGGGCCGTATCGACAATGGGTAATACCCCCAACATATTGGCCAGTTGACGAACACCCGGTTTATTAATCTGTGTTTCCAGCGCAAGCGGTCGGACTGCAAAGTGAGGGTGAAGGTACGACGTGACAATCACCGGATCGATTAGAGCGGGATGATTGGGCAAAAATAAAATCCCGGTCTTGCCTCGCGCTGCAATAGGCTCAATTCCCTTCAGCCTTACACGATAGCGGACGGAAAGCGCGCGGCGGGCGATGAAACACAGTACTCTGGCTGGCAATGTTGCCCGCATTGGTCTCCGGTGTATGAAACTCAGCGTCATTATCGCGATCTCCGGGACAATCTGGGACGCATGGATCGTCGGCGGCTGTACAAGTGTCTCCAAAAGACTGGTATGCGATGCCGCTACATGCGAGCCTTACGCGCACGCAGTATTTTTTGCGGCATCATGCCCGCTCAATCCGGATATCAAGCTGCTCATTGCCTGTACAATCGATGAAGACACTGAATACCTCCGGGGTGAAATTCCCCAAGCGATGGCTATGAGCTTTCACCAGCGGCCAGATCACTTCACGATCCGTCTTGGGAATATTGTGTTTATCCAGTGAGGCGATATCCATCCACCTCAAATTACCCTCCGGCATGTCGCGTTCCACCGGAAGTACGGGGGACAAAAGTTCAAAACAAAACATCAGCCAATGGCCGGTGCCTTCAAAGCCGCGCTCGGCGACCAAGCCCATGAGACGAAGCGAATCAACCGGAATGCTTATGTCTGCTTCTTCAAGCAATTCGCGAGCTGCGCATTGATAGGGTGACTCACCCTGAGCCTGCTCCAATTTGCCTCCAATAGGCGAAAGTAACCCTAAATTGGGCGATCGCTTGCGTTCCAGCAGGAGGGTTCTGCCGTCATTGTCAAAAATGTAAATTAAGGTAGCAATGCGATAAGGAAGGTCAGACACAATTTCTCCGCCAATAGCGGAGGCGGAGGGATTCGAACCCCCGGACGGGTTACCCCGTCACCGGTTTTCAAAACCGGCGCATTCAACCGCTCTGCCACGCCTCCGTACTGCCAGCATTCTAACCGACTTTGCCATATGGAACAGGGGATGACGAATGACGATTCCCGCGATAATCTTGCAAGATTGGTGGCGTGCCGCGTTGTGCGGAAGATCACCGACTTACATTGGAGTGTTCATCTTTGTCTATCCTCACCATTCGCAATTTGAAGAAAGCCTTCGGTGTCCAGAGTGTTCTTCATGACGTGTCGGCTACAGTTGAATCCGGACAAAGGATCGGTGTTGTCGGGCCTAACGGCTGTGGAAAGACCACGCTATTGAAAATAATTGCTGGCGAAGTTGAAGCTGACGGTGGTGAAATCAATCCTCAACGCGGCTCGACGATCAGCTATGTATCGCAGCAGCCAAGGCTCGATCCGGTTCAGACCCTTTCACAACAGATTAAGGCGGCGCTGGATCACGTACATCAGATCGAAGCCGATATGCAAACCGTGGCAGAAAGTCTTTCTTCACTACCCGCTGGACCGGAACATGATGCGGCCATGAAACGCTTCGATCACTTGCAACATTTATTTGAGCATGCTGGCGGATGGGAGATCGATCGCAAGGTGGATGCGGTTATCGAAGAGCTCGGTTTTCGATCCACTGATATGAACACTCCCGTGGGGCAGTTGTCCGGCGGGCAGAAGTCTCGCGTTCAGTTGGCGCGAATGCTGCTGGAAGCGGCAGATATGATCATTTTGGATGAGCCAACCAACCATCTTGATATGAATATGCTTAGTTGGCTGGAAGAAAAGCTGCTGGAATTTTCAGAGGCGGCAATGTTGATCGTCAGCCATGATCGCTATTTCCTTGACCGCGTGGCAACCCAAGTATGGGATATGTCAGACGGCAATCTGGAAATTTACAATGGCGACTACTCGGCCTATCTGGAGCAAAGAGAATTGCGGCGATTGACGCAGGAGCGGCAATGGCAACAGCAGGCCAAATTCATTGAAAAGCAGGAGGAATATATCCGACGGTTTCAAGCTGGCCAGAGGTCACGCCAAGCTCGTGGGCGTAAGACCCGTCTGGAACGCTACAAGTCGGAAGAATCGATTTCGCGTCCGGTCGGCCCGGGCGATGATGTCATACTGAACCTGAAAGTTGACAAGCCCAGCGGCCGCGAGGTGCTCAAGATCAAGAGTCTTTCACACAGCTTTGGCGATGCACCCCTGTTCAACAATATGGAATTTGAACTTCCGCGTGGACAGCGGGTGGGCGTTGTTGGACCAAACGGGTGCGGTAAGTCGACACTGCTGAATATCCTCGCAGGGATTACGGCTCCCAATCACGGTACCGTGTACTGGGGGCATGGCGTATCGCTTCAGTACTATCGGCAGGAACAGCAGGATTTAGATACAACTCATACCATCTATCAGGAACTTCAGGCCGCACGTATCACCGCCAATCGCCAGCAGATTTATGATTTGGCGGCTCTGTTTCTGTTTTCCGGCGACACGGTGGATAAACCGATATCCGGCCTTTCGGGAGGTGAAAAAGCCCGCGTGTGTATGGCCAAAATGCTGCTTCATCCGGCTAATGTTATCTTAATGGATGAACCGACTAACCATCTGGATCTGATGACGTGTGAAGTGGTGGAGGATGCTTTGCAGACTTACGACGGCACGCTTTTGATAGTATCGCATGATCGATGTTTTCTGGATTCTACCTGTGATAGGATTCTTGCCATCGAACCATGGGATACATCAGGCCCCGGTTGGCGCTTGGTGGAGGAGAGTTGCACCGATTATCTTGCCGGCATGCAGGCACGCATCCATGCGATAGCCGAAAAACAGCGCAAATTGCAGGCCCGCGCCGCCACCGTGGCGCCAAAGCCCGAATCTGCGTCCAAGCCTGCTGTGATCGACCCAGAGGGCAAAATTCCCCATCTATATAGGCAGTCAACGGTGATTCAGCTTGAAGAAGAAATTGCCCGGTTGGAGCGGCAGGTTGCCGAGGCCGCGGCGGCGTTAGCCAGGCCAGAGATAGCGCGTGATCATCAGCAATTGTCTAAACGCAACGCCGAATATGAAAAAAGCAAATCAGATTTGGCACTCTGCACGTTGGCATGGGAACTCAAGATGGCATCGGCATAACGACGGCAGAGAAAAAGACCTCAGATGACTCCTGGCCACTACTTGGTTTCCGGACGGTGGATGTCTAGGCGACGCAACATGGTTAGAACGAGCATCAATAACCCCGCGCAGGAGACAAATAAAACCGCATAACGAGTGATATCTAAATCAAACAAATGAATACGGTTGTTGCCGATTGCCTCCAATACCAGGCCCCATGCCAAGGGAGATACCCCTGCCGCCAAATTCAGCAGCACCAGAAGAAGTGCAAAATGATGATTACGGCCGATCTGCGGCACAGAGACGCTCTGCATATGGTTGTTGGCTGCTGCAAAATTGATGCTTGCTATTCCTGAGATGAGATAGATAAAACCGAGTACGGGTAGTCGCGGTGGAATTAGTTCAGCGGCGACCAGAAACCAGCACAAAAATACGGCAATTGACACAATCAGGCTTGCAGTAAGAATCGGTCGAGCGCCAATTTTATTGACCACTTGACCGCACCAAAAAAGCGATGCTGCACCACCCAGCGTTGAAAATGCAGTCAGACCAATAATTTCTGAGGGCGGCAGTTTCGCTACATCACGCAGATACGCCACTGTAAATACAACCAGCGAACCCATGACCAGCATATACACAATATTGAAAATGCACAGAAGGCGAAACGGCTTGGCCGCCAGCATCTTGGCAAATGGTATTCGCGATCCCGCCTGGGCATGGAGATCAAGATCTGTAGCATCCGGAACGGCAGTCAGGCATAGAACGCTCGACACGCCGCCTGCAGTTGCAAGGGCGAAAGCGATTGAAAAAGCCGCCGGCCCCTGAATAAATTTGAAAATTGCCGTTACCAACAACAGCGCCAACACATTGCCGGTTTGGCCGAAAAGCTGATCACGCAAAAAAAACTTGCCGCGAACATCGGTAGGAACAATCGTGGAGAGCCAAGGCATCCATGCCCCGCCCGCTAGTCCACGGCAGCCGCTGAAAATAATCAACAGCAATATCAGCACCGTCAATCCGATACCACGTTGCGAAATGGCCAGCGGAATGATCGCGATAAATGCAATCGCAACGGTACGCGACATCCAGCCCCATAATACCATCCGCCGGTATCCTAATTTAGGAATCAGGTGGTTGCCGGGAATATGCAGCACGGCCAGCAGGGGAGGCAGGGCAGCGACAAGCCCTAATAACCCATCACCGGCACCCAGATATTTGGCAAATAAATACAGTGGGGCGCCCAACACTACCGACCAACTCAATGCATTATAAAAGGCAAACCAGTTTGCCCAGGCCACCCCCTCCGGCAACCCCACTCCTGAAAGCGTACCCATCGGAATAATCGGTGCACCTGCCAGGCGCAGGAGCAATCTGGGGCGGCCGGGCGCTTGCACATCCGTAGTGAGTTCATCCATGTCTGTATCGGGTGGTGTCGGTGGTATTGACCCCATACATCTCATTTCCACAACTCCGCTCCCCAAGGCCGTCGGTTTGGCACACGGCGGAGCGGGTTTCCGGTATTTTAGTTGGCGGACGGGGTTTCCGCATGTTGCCTGCTAGGTCATTCTCTTCCGTGGTGTCAGTCAAATAGTGGAATAGGCTTGACAATTTGGAGCTCTACGGTACCTGGGGGCGAAATGGCAGGCGGTGGTCAACCCCGTCCGTAGCCGCGTGGCGGCGCCCCAGCGAGGGTAATCGTGCTGTGTTTGTGCGAGCAACGGGCTCGCCCCCCATAAACGAGAAAGGCAGCACACCGGATGGATACGAACTCGAATGAGTCTTTGGACGACGCCGCAGCGGAGGGGGAGCTTTTCGAACGGGTAAAACTACTGCTGGAGCAGCGGGCGCGGCAGGTTTGTGAGGATTACGAACGTGATCAGCAAAAACGCCGGGAAGGCTTAGGATTCAACATATTCACCATCGTTTCCGACCGTTACCACCAAGAAAACTTCCACAGTGACATCTTGGCGGCATTTCTGGAACGGCCACAGCCTGGGAAGGAATCGCACGGCGGTGGCACCGCATATTTCCGTCGATTCATTGAATTTTTGAAGACGTGCCCTGATTGCCCAGCCGATCTCCCAGATGCCGATGCTTTCGGTGATTATGCCACGGGTCGCGAAAAAGACCGCATCGACGTGAGCATTCGGGGCAAGCCCATAAATGGCTCCCTGCCCAAGGCCATTATTATTGAAAACAAGATTAACAATGCGGTTGACCAGCCGAACCAACTGCCTAGGAGCCTGTCCAAGTAATAGCAGCGCTGCGATGTGCCGGAAACGCTCCGGAT
>DZDI01000384.1 GCA_022730455.1 Phycisphaera mikurensis
TCTTCCGCCTCGCTGACCCACAGGGTACGCGCTTCACCGATTACATCCCATTTACGGACAACATGGTAATCCACCCGCAGTACACCCAGTACGGCATGGCTGTCATACCAATCGCCATCAACCTTGCCTGCCTTCAGCTGGCTGTAGCGATAGCCGATCTTGCCACCCAGTGACAGCCGGGGTACCAGATCATAAATTGCATCAGCATTCAGCACATGGCTGCGCTGTGAATAGTCAGCAACCAGATCAGAACTGGTCAGCTGGCCTGCGGTGGGTGTGTCCTGGAAGTAGGTGTACTTGAACAGGGCGTTCCAACGGTCATTGTCAACCGGACGATAGGCACCGCCGGCAACCAGTTCCACAAAATCACCATCATAGAAGGCACCTTGGCTGTTGTCACTCACCGAGAAATTGGCCTTGCCGAACAGACGCCACGCACGGTCAACCTGATAGGAGAGCGCGTTACGCATCAGCCAGACCGTGCGGTGGCCAGTGTCGCCGTCTTCATGGCGCAACTCCAGATTACCCGCATATTTGATCTTGTCTTTTTTGTACCCCAGCGACAGACCGACTGCCTGACGCTTCAGATCACCGGCAACGGGATCGGAGATGGTTCCCCACTCACCTTTGAGGCCGTAGCTCCAGCGATCGCTGGGGGCAAGATCAAGTCCGAATGCGTTGACCAGGCTTTCCGGACCGGCTCCGTGGGTTGCCTTGGTTTCGCCGTACAGCGACATCTGATCGTTGATACGGTATTTAGTGCCGGTTACCGCCGTGCTGTAGCGGCCACGAATGTTGCTGTCCGGACGTTCCGTTTCCATGGTGTAACCCAGATAGATATTGCTGCGGTCGTTAACCCGGTAGTCACCCAACAAGGTACCGCCGGCGCCGCCATCACCACCGGAGGCTTCCGCTGAAAGACGCAGCCGGTCCAACGCCTGCCATCCGCCACCGAAACCCAAACGGTCATTGTCGCGACGATTACCGGTCCGGTTGGCCGTGCCTTGCACGAAACCATACAGGTCCCAGTT
>DZDI01000174.1 GCA_022730455.1 Phycisphaera mikurensis
CTAGCTGGAATTCAGCCTGATTGGCGGTCGCCGGGCTTTCGCACCATTTTTATTAAGCCGCATGTGATTCGAGGATTACCGTGGGCTCAGGCCACCTGTAACAGCTCATTCGGTAAGATCCAAAGCCAATGGCGATGGACTGGCCACCAATTGCATGTTGACATCTTAGTGCCGGCGGCCAGTGCGGCAGTCGTTACCTTACCGGGAGCGGGTGCTGCCAGGATCATCTGCAATGGCGATCCATTGCATAGCGCATTTTCCAGGACCGAAGGTATCAAGGGCATGAAAAGGCTTGATGGACAGGCCGTGGTAAAGGTTGGCCCCGGTCGTTACCACTTCAGCTACATTCCACACCATATGCGAGCGCAACCGATGGTCCATTGATGATCAACAAAAAGGTAATGCCATCGGACCGTGAGAAAATCACCCTGCCTGCGGGCAGCGAGCGCTGCAGCCAATGCGTTAAAGAACCGCTCCAGACAGATTTAGCGATCGGTACAATTTTCAGGGGCGGACAGGTTGAGTGCCCTGGACACCACACCCATGAGCGTATCCACAGTGAACGGCTTGAGCAGCGTAGCCGCCAAACCCGCCTGCTGGGCGCGGATAATGCTGTGACTTGGGTCATAACCAAAGCCGGTCATCAGGATGACCGGCGGCGGATGCCCCAACTTGCGGGTAAGATTAAATATTTCATACCCGTTGCAATCGGGCATTTGAATGTCGGAAATGACCAGATCGTAGCGGGCTTCTCCCACAAGGAGTTCGCAGGCCCTGATGCCATTTTCAGCCACATCCACGTGTGCACCGGCGCGCTTGAAGACCGCCTTGAGCGTCTCGCAAATCGCCAAGGCATCGTCCGCTACCAGTATCCTTTTACCCGTGAGAAGGACCTCATCATCCTGGCGCGGCCGGTCGCCTGCACCCAAAAGCACCTGCTGACCGCGACTGACGCTTTTCAGCGACTCATTGATGCGGTTCAGGTTAGCAGTGATGTTCGATAGTCTAGCCTGCACGTTTCCATCATCAATCATTTCGTCGGCAATTTTGTCGATGTCGGCGGCAATGTCATTGAGCGGGCCGGCCAATTCGCAGGCTAAGTTTTCCGCCAGCCGCCCGCTGGTGGTATAGCGTTCCACGACCAGCAAATCGAGAATATTCAGAGCGATGGCCACATAGCGGCCAAAAATTTCGGCGAACTGGCGGTCATCTTCCGTGAACAAGCCGTAGTCATTGGATTCAATGTTAAAAACACCGATAACGTGGTCATGGAGCATCAGTGGTACGGTCAGGCTGCTGTGGGCCAGATCAAGTCCGGATACATATCGGCTGTCACGCGTGACATCATGACAGATGTAGGATCGGCCGGTGGACGCCACATATCCCGAGATGCCGTTGCCCTCCGGCATGGCAAAAAGCTCCATCATGGCGGCCTGGTTGGGAAGCCCCACGCTGATGACGGGTTCGAGCTTGTTGGTTTTTTTATCCAGCAGGCGGATATTAAAATGGTCAAAGTGCATCAGTTGGCGGCAGAATTTAATTATTTTTTCTTCCAGAAGCTTAAGCCGTTCCATCACATTAAGCTTGCTGATGGCCTCACCCTCCAGCCGCACCAATTCTCGACCAGCCTGATCAATGGCATCCAGTTTTTGCTGCAGACGGCGCGAGTTGGTGGCGTCCCAGCAAATGGCAACGATGTAGCACATACGGTGGTTGGGGTCGAGCACGGCCGAGCAGACCACCTCAAAAAACTGCGTATCGTCGATGGTGATGGAATATTTTTTTACGCGCAGTCGCGCAGGAGATGGAACATTGGCAATGGAAGCGGCGAAGGCACCAAAAGCATCCGTACAAACGTGGCGGATACGGTCGGTGGCGTCGGCTTTCCAGAGCCGCATACGCTGATTGGCCCAGACTACCCGCCCTTCCGCATTGACAAGGCAAACCCCCTCGCCAATGGTGTCGAGGATCAGCCGGGTTTGCGTGTCGGCCAGCGAGCGTTCGACGGCCATAAAATCACCCGACTGGGAAATGATGGCATCAAAGGCGCCCGAATTTATGGCAGCCATGGCCTCATCAAGGCTATTCACGACGGTGGGGTCGCAATTCTGCCGGCGCAGAAGATCCACCACTGGGCCGGCCCAACTACCGGAACTGGCGAGCACGAGTATCTTTTCAAAATGGGATACGTCGGGCATCAAGTACCTCAATAAAACAGGAGTCCATCCAAGTGGATTATATCCGTTAGGAGCCTGTCCATGTAATAACAAGACTGCGATGTGCCGGAAGGGTTGGCAGATTCTAATTGGATTCCACAGAGGGGCTTATTTTTTGCCCATACGCGCTTTGAGCGCTTTTACTCCAATCCCATCTCGACTATGATTCCATGCTGAAAGTCTGTCTTTTGAGGCGCGCGATGCCAAGCATTCTTGAGACAATTCGTGGGCCAGAAGACCTGAAGTGCTTATCAATTGAGCAACTGGGTAATCTGGCGGCTGAAATACGCGACACCATCGTAAAAACGGTGGGGGCTAATGGTGGGCATTTAGCACCCAATCTGGGTACCGTCGAGGTTATTTTGGCTCTGCACATCGTCTTCAATATGAAGGTGGATCGTCTTCTATGGGATGTGGGCCATCAATGCTATCCGCATAAACTCATTACGGGACGTTACAAAGATTTCGCATCGCTGCGCAAGTCGGGTGGAATATCGGGATTTCCTGAACCCATTGAGAGTCCATACGACCTGTTCAGTGTTGGGCATGCCGGCACCGCCATCAGTACAGCCGTGGGCATGGCGCGGGCCGACCAATTACTGGGCAGAGATTCACGCGTGGTGGCGTTTATCGGAGATGCGTCGATTGTAAACGGTGTGGCGTTTGAAGGGCTTAATAATGCGGGAACGCTCAAGCGGCAGTTGCTGGTGATTCTCAACGACAATTCGATGAGCATCAGCGAACCGCAAGGTGCATTTGCCAATTATCTCGAACATTTGCGGGTGGCCGCCAGTTATGACGAAGCCAAACGTCGTCTGCAGGAGATATTGGATCGCATCCCCTGGGGGCAGAAGATTTCAGAAATTGGGGGCCACATCAAACACCAGCTCAAAAATGCCTTTATACCGGGGCACATTTTTGAAGACCTGGGTTTGAAGTATTTTGGCCCCGTAGATGGGCACGACATTCCAAGCCTGTTGGAAAAACTTAATGAACTCCACGGCCTTAACGCCCCGGCGGTGTTGCATGTCAAGACGATCAAGGGCAAAGGGTATGAATGGGCTTGTGAAGACCCCACCACTTTCCACAGTCCAAAACCTTTTCAGGTGGAAGGCTGCCGCGTGGTCATTAACCAGGGCAGCGGCCGGACATTCACCAGTGCCTTTGCCGATGCAATGACACGGATTGCCCGCGCCCATCCAAACGTTGTAGGCATTACGGCGGCCATGCCGGACGGCACGGGGATGATCAAACTCAAACCGCAGCAGCCAGATCGATATTTTGATACCGGCATCTGCGAAAGCCACGCCACGGCGATGGCGGCGGGTATGACCAAAGCGGGGCTGCGGCCAATCGTGGCGATTTACAGCACATTTTTGCAGCGGGCTTTTGACCAGATATTTCAGGAAGTGTGCCTGCAGGGATTGCCGGTGATCTTTGCCGTCGACCGCGCCGGTCTTGTGGGTGATGACGGCGCGGTGCACCACGGTTTTTGCGATTTGGCGTTTTTAAAAAGCCAGCCGGGCATTGTGCTCATGGCCCCATCCGATGAAAGTGAGCTCAACGAGAGCCTTGATTTTGCCATGACGCTGCAATCACCCTGTGAAATCCGCTACCCGCGCGATAACTGCCCGGCACAACCTCTCGGGCCCGGCAAGCCTTGGCAGATCGGCCGGCATGGGGGCGTATCACGCCCATTACGGCAAGGCGATGATGCCACACTGGTAGCCTACGGCGCGGTAGCCGCCCAGGCGATGGCAGCGGCCACCATTCTCGCGGATGAAGGAATTGAAGTCAGCGTAATTGATGCCCGCTTCTGCAAACCTCTCGACGCAGAGATGCTGGCAGCCATCTTCACACGCGGCATGCCGATCATCACGGTGGAGGATCATTCCACCATCAACGGCTTTGGCACGGCGGTGATTGAACATGCTCAGTTGCACGGATTCGATGCTCGTTGCGTGACGCGTGTGGGCATCCCGGATCGCTTTGTGCGGCAGGCATCGCGTAATGAGCAATTGCGTGAAATTGGACTTGACCCGACGGGTATTGCATCGACGGTGCGTGATGCCATAGCAAGGCATGCGGCAGCCGCTGTCAGTGCCCCGGTGCGAGCGCGGCGGACCACCGCACCACTGCGAGGTTGATCTTCCTGCCAATAAGCATTTTAACGCCGGTTCAGGATAAGGAGCCGAAAGTTTCGGCTCTTTTCAGCATAATTTCACTAGTGCTCTGTCATCCGTCAAACGATGGATAAAGCCTACGCAACTTTATCCG
>DZDI01000385.1 GCA_022730455.1 Phycisphaera mikurensis
CACCGAAGGTCATCCGACCGCGGCATTATTAGGGCCAACATTCAAAGCGCGTCCATTGCAGCCGCCGGTCTCTTTTGTAAGATCCTCGCATGAGCAGGTTTAAGGCCATAGGCATCGGCGCCAACACCTTGATCGACGCTCCGGTGTCCAGCCCAACCTCATCGCCCGGCAAATCTATTGTCGACAAACCTTCCGAAAACACCGCTCGCTTGCGTAAGCATAACTCCCCGCCCGTTCATGAGACCACCACGAAATTGCCCCACGTAAAAGCCTGGCGTTGTAGTAGCAATATTCTGAGCTGTTGTGACGCCTCGCGCCAAAATTTTTATGAAACCAAGGCCCGAGCGCTCCCCGTTCTTAAGCTGTCCAAAATAGACATTGCCGTTAGGGTAACGCACTACGCCAAAGCATTCATCCCAAGTTGCGGGCGAAGCATTTGAGTCGCAATTCACTTCATCATGCGGAGCCGATGGCAAGTTGTCAACAAAAGTCCCTTCGATAGCGAAGTGACTTTGTTCCTCAAAAATTATTCCATCGCCATTCATACGATTATCGCCGAACTCTCCAATATAAATTGATGGAACACGCGCCATGATGTTTGACGCATAGGACCGACCAATCGCGTTGATGACTAAAACGCCGTAGCCAGAGCGGAGGCCATGGTGAAATTCACCGTCATAAACATTACCGTTGATGTAATGTACAGTCCCAACACAATTATCCCATGCACGGGAATAAATCCCTACGCACCTCATATTCACGCCCACATTTGCGCCGGTATCCGACTCCGGCTGTACAGCACCCGATGGCGACTCCGTCGCGGATTCTTGGCTCGCTTGCGCAGCCTCTATTGCTCGCTCTTGCGCAACCGCAAGCTGACACTGCACCTGCTCCTGCCTTTCGCGCGCCAAAACACGATTTGCATTAGCCTGTTCGGCGAAAAAACCACCCGGCCCTGGCGTTAAATACGCCGAGGACACTGCAAACCAATTTATTGACGTGCTACATGGATTGGCTGCGCCCTGAC
>DZDI01000386.1 GCA_022730455.1 Phycisphaera mikurensis
TCGAGCGCTTCCAGCGCCTCATAAAGGAGAACGAAGAATGCTAACCATCACCCCCCACGATATTCTCGAACGCACCGCCGAGCGTTTCGGCTCTGGTTCAATGGCCAGTCGCCTAGAGTTGTTCACATGGCTTGCGGGGATCAATTTTGCCTTGCTGCACAGCGGGCCATGTTCCCGCTATATCGAGCGCTTGAACGGCAGGCTATTTGACATCCCCGCCGATGAGTTCGCCGCGTTCGCCAAAGATGCGCTGGACAGCGAGGAAGGGGAACAACCATGAAACCGAGTGAGGCATTGAGATTAGCGCGAGATAAGGTGAATAATGTGGCCCCGAAAACTTACAGGTATTTCATCTGTCTAATTTTATTCGAACTAGATACCCCCGGCGCAGACAAAGCAAAAGCGCGTATCAAAGACCTGTTAAAACCATACAAGACTTACGGAAAATGGTTAGAGCATTACGATAAAGAGTGGCACTTAAAATATCGAGAGACTCCCGGCGCATACATAGAAGCGCGTCTGTGCTGGATTGATGACATGATCGAGTATTGGGAATCGAAAGGAGAATAACCATGACCGAACATAACCGCATCTGGATGGGAGAGCGCCGCGCATCCCACGCCGACGAGTATTTTAAGGAGCGCCCGTTTTTCAACGATCAAACGTACCGGCGGGTTTTTGATGCAGCATTTCAACTCGGCTGGGAAGCACATAATCAAAAGGAGAATAACCATGACTAACACAACAAGTGAAATGACTATTTCGGCTGAATACAGGGTAAAAACATCTACCGGTGCAAGTATCCATATTGTCCACAACCATTTACCGCTACAGGTTAACCAGATGATCGTGTGGATGCTGAACCATCCTGGGTTTGCGATGGGGATGGTGCCACGGTGGCATGAGATTAAAGCCGATCAACAAGCGTTTGCCGACCATATAGAGGAATGACCATGTATGAAACCATCTTCGCGCGCCTGGGCGCACTGTTTGTGCAGCCGGACGGATGCTACGCAGGGTTGCCAG
>DZDI01000387.1 GCA_022730455.1 Phycisphaera mikurensis
CGGAGTCTGGACGCATGAAACTTAAACCCACATTCATCACAGATTGCAAACCAGTCACCTAGTTTGAATCTGTTTGTCATTTAAGAAATTCCAATTCCAAAGTGAAACTCAGAATCTGCCCCGCCGCCCACCCTTGCGTTGACAATCCTACGCCGCCAGTAACCCCTGCCCCGCCATTGTTAGGCAGGCCGGAATACTTGCGTGCGTCAACTCGATTACGACCCATAAGGCTTTCAATCGGCACCGGCGTGGTCGCATCCCAAAAAAGGTTGACAGCCAACCCATCCTCGATGGCGAATGTGATGAAGCTCAACTTTGGATACCCGTTTACGGAATTGAAATTCCAATTTACAGGGTTCAAAGCTGGGGGAACGGAATACGCAATATCGCTGGTATCCAGTGTCCCCACAATCTTGACTACTTGGTGTCGTGGACCGTCAAGGATAGTCTGGTACGAAATAGCGTTAGCCATACATCCTCCTTATCGCGTCATGTCTTGCGCGGCGAAAACGTAATCTACTTTCATCGTGTGCACGGCTGCATTGGAGTTCAATACGCCGAAAGAGATGGTCTGTGTCACGGTGGGTAAATTAGCCGCAACACTGCCGCCAGCAACCGAAGTGCCGGTTGCGTCTTTCACGTTGAAGAACACAGTGCCGTTGGCATCGTGATAATACGAGAATACGGCGTAGGTAGCCGACAGCATGTCGTAGCCAGTATCCGTTGTGGTCGTCAAGCCCGTGGTCGCGCTGACCTGTACCAGGTACACCCGCGTCCCGCCGGATGGTTTGTGGAAGTAGACACCGTTTGTTGATGTTGTCGGTGTGGTGTCGGTGGCCTGTAGCCCCAGCACCATCTCCGTATTAGTCGCGTCACTCAACGACACCCGGCTGGCAAACCAAGTTTGGTACCCGGCGCCGAATTGGTAAACCTCCCCCACCTTATCAAGATACGCCGCGTCCGTAGCACCAGCGGATGTGGTTAGAGCCAGCACGCCGCCTAGTTCATTAATTTGCGCCACGGTGC
>DZDI01000175.1:0-1535 GCA_022730455.1 Phycisphaera mikurensis
TTGGTGGATGCCTGCGGCGATGCCGAGAAAGCCCACGCCATGCGTCCGGTTTTCGCCGGGTTCGTCCACAAGTCTTACGACACCCATTGCCCCAAGGATACCGCCAGGCAGCTTGATGCCTGGGCAAAAAATCGCCCCAATTTGGGTAAATACCTTACAAATTCTACCAAGGAGGCAGCATGAATATTGAGACCAAAGAACAGACACGCAAAGCTGACCCGCCGCGCAGCAAGGGCCATGCGTTTGTGGACTATGTCATCAACCGGTGCCAGGCCGATAATGGTTTGCGGGCCGCCCTCAAGCGCGCCGACAACCCGGCCACCGAATATCAGAGCTGGGAGGTGCTGGCTGGTTTTCATATTGATCTGGAACATGAAAACCAGCGACTGCCTTATGCGACCATTAGTGCCGCCATTGCCCGGGCAAAGGCCGAGAGAAATGGCGGCACCGTAATCGGCCAGGCAATTGCCCGCTGTTACGAAGACGGCAATGTCAGCGACCAGGCAAAGGCCAAGTTGCGCCGTCTGCTGGCCTGCGATTCCGTGCCCGAGGCCTGCCGGATTCTGCGCCCGTTATTGAGCTTGATCGAATCCAAGGGCAATAGCGCCCTGGACTACGCCACCTTACTCAATGATCTGCTTTGGTTCGGCCACGATGACAGCCAGACCCGGATCAAGGCGCGCTGGGCCCAGGGGTTTTATGGCAAGCCTGCGGAAGGAGATAACGAATGAGTGAAGATATTCTGGCCTATGCCAGTGTGTTGCGCTTAAGCCGCGCGGATCAGAACACCCTGAAAATCAAGGACGCCTATGGCCTGCACAAGGTGGTCTATGGACTATTTGATGATATCCGCTCAGAGGCTGAGAAACAGGGCTGTGCCCCCAGCGGCATCGTCTATGCCGACAAGGGAGGGGTTTTCAATACCCGGCAGATACTGATGTTGTCCAATCGAAAGCCGCATCAAACCCCGCAGTTTGGAGTAGTGCAAACCAAGCCTATCCAATCGAGGTTTCTGGCCCACGACCATTACGCCTTTGAAGTTACCGTGAACCCAGGAAAGCGTGACAATCAAACCGGTAAAATCGTGCCCCTTCGCGGCCGTGAGGCCATTGCCCAATGGTTTTTGGAGCGGGCACAGCAATCTTGGGGGTTCAGGGTGCATCCCGACAACCTGCAAATCGATAAAATAGGCGTTCAGGTCTTTGAGAAGTCAGGGAAAACCATTACCCATGGCAGCGCCACCCTCAAAGGTGAGCTGGCAGTCATTGACCGCGACCGTTTCCGACAAAGTTTCACCCAGGGCATTGGCCGGGGCCGCGCCTTTGGCTTCGGTTTATTACAAATCGTTCCCTTAACCGGCAATTAATTTTTTCACAATCATCCACTCACGAGGAAATAAAAATGACGACGACAAACCCGCTCAAAAATCTGCACATTGAATTTCACATCCTGCAATCCTTCCCCGTTACCTGCCTCAACCGTGACGATGTGGGCGCGCCGAAAACCGCCATTGTCGGCGGCGTCCAGCGTGCCCG
>DZDI01000175.1:1635-4477 GCA_022730455.1 Phycisphaera mikurensis
GCCGCCGACATGAACGTCGAAGCCGCCGCGTCATTTTCCCATGCGATCTCTACCCATAAAGCCAGTAACGAGGTTGAGTTTTTCACCGCCCTGGATGATCAGGCAACCGAACCGGGTTCCGCTCATATGGGCAGCCTGGAGTTCAACTCTGCCACCTATTACCGCTATGTAAGCCTTGATTTGGGGCAACTGTGCCAAACCCTGGCCGGCCAGAACTTGCCGGATGCGGTCGAAAATTTCACAAAGGCCTTGTTTGTGGCCGTACCCACAGCGCGACAGACCACACAGTCAGGTGCCTCGCCCTGGGAATTTGCCAAGGTGTTGGTGCGTAAAGGCCAACGCCTGCAAGTGCCCTTTGAAACAGCAGTCAAGGCCAAAAACGGTGGCGGTTTTACCCAGCCCAGCATTGAGGTCATGACCGGTTATCTTAAGAAACAGGAAACGCTGCATGGCAGCCTATTTGGCAAGCAAGGTGAATACACCTATAGCCAGGATGAGAATTTCAGCATTGATGATTTAGTTGCCGCGCTCAGGAAACATGCCGCCGGATGCTCACTTGAGGGGTGATCTGATGAATAAATATATCTTGTTATGGTTCGAGGCCCCATTGCAATCTTGGGGCTTCGATTCCAAATTCGGGCGTCGGGATACCCTGGCCTTTCCAACCAAGTCCGGGGTGCTCGGCCTGGTATGTTCCGCCTTGGGCGCTGGAGGCGCGCAACGGGGGCTGCTGGCAGAATTTACTCCGCTCCGTCAGACGGCGATCTCATTTGCCCGCAGCAAACAAAAGGAAGGCGAGGTTGCCAAGCAAGATCGGGAACCATTGTTGCGCGATTTTCACATGGTTGGGGCAGGATACGACGATAAAGATCCTTGGGCGAGTTTGCTTATTCCCAAAACCAGCGAAGGTAAGAAAGCGGTAGGAGGGGGTACCAAAATGACCTACCGCTACTACTTGCAGGATGCGGCCTTTGCCGTGGCGCTTGAAGTTCCCGGCGATAAGGCTGAAAGCATTGCGGTGGCCCTGCAGAATCCAGCCTGGGATATCTATCTTGGCCGCAAAAACTGCGTGCCGACCGACTTTGTTTATCGCGGCATTTTCGACCAGGAAACAACCGCCCTCGAAAAGGCGGGAACCATTGCCGAGGAGAAACAACGCATCGAGGATTTTAGGGTGGTGCAGGGCGCCCTTGACGAAGGCGAGGCGGATGAGGTCTTCACCCTTAACGATGTGCCCGTCCAGTTTGGTGAAGACAAACGCTACCGTGATCGCCAAGTGAGTTTGATTTATGCCCGGTGAAAATGCGCCATCAAAGGCGCCCTCTCCCCGTCTGCTCATCAAGGTGACCCGCGAAAGTCTGCCACAGGTCAAAGATAAATACCCCTTTATCTATCTTGAGCGCGGGCGGCTGGAGATCGATGATTCCAGTGTCAAATGGATTGACTGTGAAGCCAATGTCGTGCGTCTGCCCATTGCCACGCTCAACTGTCTATTGTTGGGGCCGGGGACCAGCATAACCCACGAGGCAATCAAAGTTATCGCGCAATCCAATTGCAGTGTTTGCTGGGTGGGAGAAGACAGCCTGTTATTCTACGCCTGCGGGCAAACACCAACTGCGGATACACGCAACATGCGCGAGCAGATGAAGCTTTCCGTTGATCCAAAAAAATCGATGGGGGTTGCGCGGCGCATGTTCGCTAAACGTTTCCCCGAAGCAGACTTGGAGGGTAAATCTTTACAAGAAATGATGGGCATGGAAGGCTTCCGTGTCCGTGCCCTATATGAACAAAAGGGGCAGGAGTACGGCGTAGGCTGGAAAGGGCGCAGTTTTACACCAGGTAAATTTGAACTTGGTGATATCACTAACCAAGTGCTCACAGCCTGCAATGCCGCACTTTACGGCATTTTGAGTTCCGCTGTCCATAGCATGGGCTACTCGCCGCATATCGGTTTTATTCATTCCGGCAGCCCCTTGCCGTTTGTCTATGACCTGGCTGACCTGTACAAGGAGCATCTTTGTATTGATCTGGCTTTCGCGTTGACTCTTGAGATGGCTGGAAAATACAATAAGCACAAAGTGTCTGCCGCCTTTCGTCAGCGTGTAGTTGATTCTGATTTATTGGGCAAGATAGGCAAGGATATTGACTCCATGCTGGGGGTAAAAAATGCTCGTCGTGATCGCTAATGATTTGCCGCCCGCCGTGCGCGGGAGGATGAAGCTCTGGTTTATTGAACCCCGGCCCAATGTGTTCGTTTCAGGGGTGAAAGACGCGGTTGCCAGCAAAGTTGTGGATTATCTATACAACCATTGCCCACTCGAAAGCGGCTTGATGGTCTTTCGGCGTATTTCAGAAACACCTGGTTATGAAATACGCGGCATAGGGGATACTAATCGCAATATTACCGAGATTTCTGGTTTGCAATTAGTGATTGAGAAACAAATACAATCCGAGTCGGTTGCTTAAACTTTATAGTGTTTGAATGAGATCTGTTTTAAATGCTATCTTACCAAGACACAACTGGTTGTGGCATTGATAATGCTCATTAGCAATTTGTTGCTGTCTTCCCCACGCCTGTGGGGGTGTTTCCAAAACAGAACCAGAGCCACCTTTGCAAAGCAAGTCTTCCCCACGCCTGTGGGGGTGTTTCTGTCACACCTCGGGATGGAGAGTGGCTGGTGTGGTCTTCCCCACGCCTGTGGGGGTGTTTCCAGCGAGATAACCGTCTGGGGTATCAAAGATGGGTCTTCCCCACGCCTGTGGGGGTGTTTCTGACACATGGGGGATCGTCATGGCATGTGTAAAGTCTTCCCCACGCCTGTGGGGGTGTTTCCATGGCCCG
>DZDI01000176.1 GCA_022730455.1 Phycisphaera mikurensis
CCCCGTCTGCGGCGTTCTCGGACCTCGACGACTCATCTTCACCAGAGTCGCCGTCGGCCCGACGCCTTGCATCCGGAGCGTTTCCGGCATATCGCAGCTCTGCTATTACTTGGACAGGCTCCCACAGGGAGCAGGGGATGTACCTTTGTGCTGGCGGCCTCCGCCACGACGTTCGGCTTTTATTGCGTTATTTTTGGACGGTAACGTGTTTGAATTCAACAGCCGGAGCGCGGCTTAAGCTTAAATGGAGAACACTCAGTGAAGCAACATCTACTTCGGAATTTATTCAGTGGCACGCTGCTGGCCATCGCGATTGCGGGCGGAGGGCAGCGTGCGGTTGCAGCGGCGGCCCTGAGCCCGGCGAATCCGTCGGCATTGATGCCGTCCATTCTGCAAGCCTATCATGCGGACCGGGGAGAAATTGTCATTCCGCCCGGTGTGTATAAACTTCCTGAGCCCCGTGGCGGATTTTATTGGTCATTTAATAACATGCGGAACTTCCGGATAATTGCCAAGGGTGTTACACTTCTCCGTACGGACCCGACCAAAGGCGGTATCCACTTCAACAACTGCCGCAATGTGGCTTTGGATGGCGTTACACTGCGCTGCGACCCGATCCCGTATACGCAGGGGCGGATTATCGCCATAAACCATGGTAAGGATTCGCTGGTGGTCCGCATCAACAAGGGCTATCAAGTGGATTTAGCGAACCCATCACGATTTGGTCCCCACCCGTTGGGAACGGTCTTCAGTCCAAGGACGTTTCGGATATTGCCGGGATCGCAGGATTTCACTTGGGGAAAAATAACTCCAATTGGGCCGCGTGTTTTCCGGTGCCAGCATCTTACCACCCTTGTCTCCATGCGGGTCGGCGATCTGGCAACCTTTCGCAGCCACCTCCGAAGCGATATTCTTCTCTCCGGATGCCGTGATATGTGCATCCGTCATGTAACGGTTATGGGGGGCACCGGATTTTGCTTTCATGAGCAGGGCGGTGAGGGCAATAACCGTTATATCGACGATTCGATTGTGTACCCACCCAAACCGCGACGGGCCACCGTCCAGCCGCTGCAAGCCTCCAATGCCGACGGGCTGCATAGCAACCTGATGCGGCACGGGCCAACCGTGGTGGGGTGCCATTTTGAAGGAACGGGTGATGACGGCATCGCCATTCATGGCTGGTATGCGATGTTGCGGCGAGCGAACGGACGGAAATGGGTAGTGCTGTTTCCATTTGGGGAAGGCTGTGTCTTCCGGATTGGTGATCGGCTCAAACTCTACGATCCCGCCGGCGGCTATCTGGGAAAAACACGGGTGCTCCAAATTCAGCCTCTGTACCGGTATAAACCGCAGCGCCCCACGGCCCTGCCAGGTAAAAAAGGCGCTTTTGGTGGACCAATATTAAAGTTTTATGCCGTGACGGTTCGCCATGGCATTCCCAATAGTGAATTTGAAGATCGCATCAGCGATACCAACGCGAGCGGTTCCGGATTTGTAGTGCGTGGTTGTGTGATCCGAAATAATCGCGCCCGCGGAATGAATATCAAGGCCGATAATGGTGTCATTGAAAATAATATCGTCGATGGCAGCTCGGTTGGAGGCATTGAAGTGGCTCCAGTGTTCTGGTGGGATGAGTGTGGAAGCAGTTGTAATCTGCTCATTGATGGCAACACCATTAAGCACGTGGGTTACGCCACGGCGTACCTGCCGGGCTGGTTTCAAGCCGGAGCCCTCAGCGTTACTGCACTCACGGGTGCTAGGGCGGCGTGCGCTGATCATTCCTCCATTGCAGTAGTTAACAATCGGTTTGTTGATGACGACGGCATCAACCTCCTGTTGACCGACTCCAGCGATGTGCTGTTATCTGGCAACCGATTTGTGACCCCGATGCGTCAGCCAAATAATCGCGGTGCGGATTTCCATTTTGATACCTCCAGCCTGATCTGGCTGCAGCAATGCCAGAACGTTCTCATAGCCGGCAACCGAGTCATTCACCCCGGACCCGCGATGAAAAAGCTGGTAGGCATAGGGCCGGATGCCAGCCACGTGATGGGGATTAAACGTGGTGTAAAAATAATGGCTCGGTAGCACGAAGGTGCAGGTATGCCATGTTCCAGATGGAACTGCCGTCGCGCTGGGGCTGGGGTAACTCCCACAGGGGGAACTACGAAATTCATCAAAGGAGCCCGAACAAGATTTGCCAAAATCGACCAGCGATTTATAAGGATAGACAACAAATTGCCGTTGCGGGGTGTATAACACCTTTGTCGGTCGAATCGGACCGAGGAGCTTTGCACAGTCTTTGGACAGGCTCCTGGGCAAAGAGGTGCGTGGCTCGGTGGAAATAAAAGAGCTTTCCGATCGTTCGGATGGCTTATCGCCTGCCGTGTTGTAACGCCGGACCCCTGGCCCGCCCGGTTCGGCGGGTAATTCTAGAGGCCCCTGAGGGGGCAGGAGATTTTTATGTTTTCCAAAGGCTTCCTAAGTTCTCATGGTCGTCGAATAGGTGTTTGATCATTTTATTTTAAGGATACCAGTCATGCTTATACGCAGAATGCTGATGAGCGTCGCAACATTAGCCCTCGCAACAGCGATGGCGGCAGGTGCGACTTCGACGCGGAGCACCGCGACCACGGTCTGGCCGCGCAACAATAGCTTTGAGGTACCCGATTTGGGCAGTGGTGAGGCAGCATGGCGGTACAGTCCCTCTGGTGCGAACTGGAAATTCATCGGCTCTTCGGGTATTGCGGCCAACCTGAGCGCGTTCCGTGTTTTCGGTGCCCCTAGGGATAACCATGGCGGTGTGAAAAGTAAATCGGGACAGGCCGGTTTCCTTCAAGGCAGAGGCGTTTCCATATCGCAAACCGTCCATGGCCTCCCAGGTGGGATGGCATCTGTAAAATTCTCCATCGAACAGCGCCCGGGTGGTTTAGCCAAGGACCAGGCTGTGGAAGTTTTCCTCGGCCATACGCTGCTGGGGAAATTTACCACCACGCATACAAAAATCTTTGTGCCAGAGAAAACTAAGCCCGTCCGCATTACACCCGGTGCGCATTTGCTTGAATTTTTTGGGACCGGGGACGTAAAAGGCAACGATGTCACGCTGTTTCTTGACGATGTTCGCATTACTGTCACTCCGAAATGACAGCCGAGTGAGGAATTTCTGCATACGTGGCGGTAGCTGGCTTGGGTGAACGGATGAAGACTGTAGACCGAAGAAAATTTATCATCACGGTACTCTCCTCAACCGCCATTGGCGTGGTTACCGAATCGCTTACCGGTTGCAGCAAGCCGTCCGGAGTTTCGGTGCGGAATACAACACCGCCCGCAGGCGGTCGTAATACGGCGTCTGTTATGGAGTATCCGGATGGCTATAGAGCTTCGCTTATCGAGTCGCGACTGCGAATATTCGAAATGCACGCGGAAGTTGCACCGGAGTACAAAGGCGCATTGCTGCCCGTACGCGTTACATTTGAGAATAAAAGAATTTCCCTTTTGAGCGCGTCGCTCCAGCTAGCTTCTGAAAATTTGCAGCCATTCTCGCCTGTGATTCCACCTTATGTCGGGGTGGCGGCAAAAAGTTTTTCGGCGCGGATCTGGATCGAGCAGGCCCGGGGCATTCGGTCCTTGCAGTTTACTATCCAGCGGAGGGGCTTGGGCGCTGTGAGTAAATATGTCGGCGGCGCACAACAATGGGAGACTATAAAACCGGCAAAAGCACCGCCTGCGGTTGTCGAGGTTTTGTCATGCTCAAGCTTAAACAGGGGACATTGGATACCGGTGCACATTCGTGCCGCGAACATGGGAAGTGTGGAGCATCCAGTCACCAACATCACTTTAGAGGTTGTCGGCGAGCCTGGCGGGAGTTTATCGCTCTATCTGGCAGACCCTATCCTGTCGTACGGCAATGGCGAAAGGTACCCAGTGCTCACATATGCCGTACCAATGGAGACGGTAGGCCTGCGGGTTCCTTTGGCGTCCCATCCCATAAAAGGGCTTCCACAACGCGATACTTTGACCATGGGCGGCTATTCTGACCAATTGGAAAACTCGGGGGAAACGGACCAACTGCCTCTTCTGGCCCGGTTTATGTCGGAACGGTTTCCCGATGCGGACTTTGTCATCGCACCCGTTAGCGATCCGCAGCCTATGTTGGCAAAGCGATGGCCACAGCTTCCGCCCAGCGTTTTTTATCAGATGCAAAAGGTCCTTTTTGATAACCGTACACTTGCAGCCATCCACGCAATGCCTACCAACGCGCGTGGCGAGATGTTGGACATTGGTTGGACCCCTATCGGTACCGATGCCATTGTCCGCCAGGGATTCAAGGCGGAAATTGAATACGCAGCATCTCTTGGTATCAACAATTTTAAGCAAATAGACTACTACTGGCCAGATGTCGGCGGTGAACTCTGGGGCTATAACTCCGCATCTGTCGCAGCATACCGCGAAGATTTGTTACAACGCGATGG
>DZDI01000388.1 GCA_022730455.1 Phycisphaera mikurensis
ATGAGCCAGCCCATTGGCTTCGGTTAAATGAGTGAGCTTGAAACTTGGCGCGCCGTCTTCACGCCTGGGCCACTCGATCCCCTCCGGGCGCAAGGCATAGGTATAACGCGCCAAATCCAACAGATCCCAACGCGTATTGCCGTCGCGCCATTCGTGCGCATAAGCATCCAAATAATTGCGATAAAACAAAAACCGCGTAAATGAATCATCAAAACGAATGCTATTAAAGCCCGCAATACAGGTTCCCGGCACGGACAGCACGGCATGGACGCGCTCGGCAAACTCCGGCTCCAAAACGCCTCGCGCCTCAGCCTGTTGCGGCGTAATACCGGTAATCAAACACGCCTGCGGATCGGGCAAGGCATCCAGACTAGGCTTGCAAAAAAACTCCAGCGGCTCGCCCATGGGGACAAGATTTTCATCGGTGCGGATGGCCGCAAATTGGGCAATGCGACCCGTGAGCGGATCGGCACTAAACGTTTCGTAGTCGTACCAAAGAATGCTATTCAAATTAACGACTCGAAACGGAAGGCATACGCGATGATAAAGATTTGGATTCACCATGCAATCGCCAATCGAACACTGTCGCATAATGCAGTACGGCGCGGCAGTAATCGCGGGTTTCAGTAAATGGTACGGTATCGACCCAAATATCCGCCGGCAGGCTCTCACCCTTGGGCAACCAACGATTCACACGCCCCGGCCCTGCGTTGTAGGCCGCCGTCGCCAATACTTCATTACCGTCAAAACGTTCCAGCACCTCGCCAAGATAGGCGCTACCAAGCCTCATATTGGTGGCCGGATCATGCAAATCGCCCTTGTTGGGAGCAGGCATGGCAAGTTTACGCGCCACATCCTTCGCCGTACCGGGCATTAACTGCATCAAACCCTGTGCCCCGGCACTCGAACCAATATCCGACATGAACACGCTCTCACGCCGCATAATGCCGAACATCCAGCCGCTTTCGATCGACTCCTCACGCGCAAAACGTTCCACATCGTCACGCCAAGGCAAAGGAAAAC
>DZDI01000389.1 GCA_022730455.1 Phycisphaera mikurensis
CGTTGGCATTGGGGTTAAATCCGTCGGCCTTGGCGCTGTCCTTGTAAAGTCGCGCGATCCCATTTCTGGCCTGGTTGCCGATGTATGTAAAGTCACCGCCGGCCAGGATATCCCCGTTCGGTTGAACCACGATGGAGCGAACCGTGCCATTGGAATTCGGGTCAAATGTGGTGTCGCTGGCGCCGCTTGTTTTAATGAGTCTCGCTATCTTTTCTCGCGCTAAATTTCCTATCCAGGTAAAATCGCCGCCGGCCAGGATCTTGCCATCGGTCTGGGTCGCAATGGTGCGGACAATTTCGTTGGGATTATTGGCAGCAAGAGAGTTGAACGAATCCACTGAGAGGGCAGGAACTTCAGGCAAATCAACATTGTCAAAGCGGGCAATAAAGGGGCGGTCAAACTTGGTGATTGCTCCAGTGCTGGGGTTGGTCATGGTGATGGAGGTGAAATCCCCAGCGATCAGGATATCTCCATTGATCTTGGTCGTGAGGGCGGTCTCTTCCGCCATGGCATAGACCTGGCCGTGAATCAGGGGGTTAAACGAGCCATCCACGGTGCCGTTGGCATTGAGCCGAGCCAGCGAACTTCTGGCAAACGAGCCGTTGGCATCGGTGATGCTGGTAAAATTGCCACTGAGAAGAATCTTGTCATTGGAGAGAAAAACAATGGAAGTGATTTCGCCATTGGCATGAGTGCGCCAGGTTGTATCCAGCGAGCCATTTGGATGTAATCGGGCGATATGGTTGCTGGGTGTGCCATCAATATGGGAAAAGAGGCCGCCGATCAGGAGCTTGCCATCACCTTGCGCGGCAATGGCCGAGATAAGCACCCGAGAAATGGCAGTGGCATTGGGGGCAAAGGTTGCGTCAATCGTGTCAGTCGTGGCAATGCGGGCGATATGGTTTCTGGCTGCACCGCCAATGGTTGTAAAGGCGCCAGCCAAAAGAATCTGACCATCGGCCTGTACAGCGATGGAGTGAACAGCGTCGTTGGCATTGGTAGTAAAGGCAGTGTCCACAAT
>DZDI01000177.1 GCA_022730455.1 Phycisphaera mikurensis
AGTTGGGGCGTTTGCGACCAATCAATCCTAATTTGTAGGCGTGACAGAGCACTAGCATATAAGAGGGCGTGGTTTATGAAACCAGACGATCCACCACACACGTTCGATCTCAATCCGGCATGGATGCTGGATTTAATTCGAGATTCTGCCTCGGTCATTGAGCGGCTGAAATATCAACTGCCCGAGATCGACGCCTTGTGCCGAAAAATCGCCGATCAGCTACTGGCGGGAAATAAAATTCTGACGGCCGGAAATGGCGGTTCGGCGGCGGCGGCGCTGCATTTGGCGGAGGAACTCACGGGCAAATATAACCGGAGCGATCGCCGCGCGTTGCCAGGCATTTGCCTAGCGGCCGATACCACGGCGATAACCTGTATCGCCAATGACTGGGATTTTGCCAGCGTCTTTTCTCGGCAGATTGAAGCCTACTGTAGGCCAGGCGATGTTCTAGTGGTTTTTTCATCCAGTGGCAACAGTGAGAACTTGGTGCGAGCCTGCGAAACCATGAAACGTTTCGGAGGGCTATCGCTGGCACTCTTAGGGCGTGACGGCGGGCGTGTTCACCAGGTGGCCGATTTGTCGTTGGTTGTAAATTCCAATCGCACGGCCAGCATTCAAGAGACGCACGATGTTATCCTGCACCTCATCTTGGAATATATTGAGCGGGTAGTCTGACCAGCATAAACGCAGTAACAGTTGTCAATCGAACTCATCGCCGCGGAAGGTATGACCCAGATAGGTTTTACGCACCAGTTCATTGTTGATGAGTTCTTTTGGTGGCCCCTGTGCCAGCACCTTACCATCGGAAATAATTAACGCCCGGTCGCACACTTCCAAAGTTCTCTGCACATTATGGTCGGTAATCAGGATCGCCTTGCCCATCTGCTCTCGCAATTGCCTTATTTCCCCCTGTAAATCCTCTACGGCGATCGGATCGACGCCGCTGAAGGGTTCGTCGAGCAGGATTAACGATGGGTTCGTGACCAACGCCCGTGCGATTTCTAATTTACGCCGCTCGCCGCCGGAAAGTGAATAGGCCTTTTGTTTGCGATTGCGCTGAAGACCGAATTGATTAAGGAGTTTGTCGGCTTCCATCATGCGTTCAGACCTGGAACGGCGAGTATATTCGAGAATAGCCAACAAATTTTGCTCGACGGTGAGCCTTAAAAATACCGATGGTTCCTGCGATAGATATCCCATACCTCGCCGGGCACGCTTATACATCGGCAGCCGTGTGATGTCGGCACCGTCGAAAAGTACAGACCCTCCATCGGGCCGTACCATTCCAATTGTCATGCGGAAAGTGGTCGTTTTACCTGCGCCATTGCGTCCCAGCAGTCCGATCACTTCGTGTGCCCCAACCTCAAACGACACACGATCGACAACGGTCCTCCCGCCATAACGCTTAATTAGATTTTCAACCTTCAGCAGTATCAACTATCTAAGGGCCTTCCCTTTGCTTTTCCCAACCGCTGGTCGAGTTCCGTCGCACCGACCGATTCTGAATTGTCGCTGGATATTCGCCGCATGGCAAGCGTCAAAGACTTTGTAAGGCATCATGACATGACGACAACGATTATAATGAGGCCGTTACGTACATCCTGGTTCGTGTCTGAATCAGCCGATGTGGCAGGAGAAAAAGATATGGGAAAGTCGAATTTGTTTTGCGCGTTGGCGTTGGCGGTAACCGGACTGATGGGGGGATGCCAGGCGGTCACCCATCAATGGGGTATATCCCGGTCTGCGGTGTCCACCCGCCAGCCTCACGTCAGCCGGGTGGATTTATTTCCCAACGGTGTCGGGTATATCGGCTACCAAGCGGACGTAGATAAGAATCAAACACTGCACCTGTCGGTCCATCCGAACCAGGTGAACGATTTATTGAAAACAATTGTTTTTTTTGACTCAGCGAAGAGACCGCCAGAGGTTAAATTCTCTACCCCTATTCCGCTTTCCGTCAAACTGGCTGGTTTACCCCTAGCACCCGGAATTAATGGGGCATGGATTAGCCTCCTCTCGCAATTAAAAGGCCACAGGGTAAAACTTGAATTTAAGCATGCTACCTGTGTTAGTGGACGGCTGATGGAGATCAGTGGGCGATGGCCCATTCTTCCCGTAGGCCGCCCTGAGATACCGCGACCAACTACCAAAAAACAGCCCGCAGTATTTCTGTGGCCGCCACGCTTTGCTGAAATTTATCACAGCGGCCGAGTGAGGCGCGTTTCTCTTGCGAATTTGGTCAGTTTTAAGGTGACGAATCGTCACCTGCGGGCGAGCCTACGCCAAGCTATGCGTTACATTGCAGCCACCCACCAGGCGAAGGCTGTCAGCGTAGCCATTCGGTTTAGAGGCAAAGGTCGACGCATGGTGGAATTTGGATATGCGACCCAAGTACCGCTATGGCGCATGACCTACAGACTGTTACTGCCGGCTACCCATGCGGCCCGTGCAAAAGCTCCCACTGTTCGTTTGCTGGCTGATGCAATCATCCACAACACAACCAATACGCCATGGCAAGGCATCACGCTCCATATCAACGGCTCTTGGCCGCATTCATTCCTTGAAGATTTACTTCACCCCCTTTATGGGCGGCGGCCCGTTATCCCCAACCCGCACGATACATCTTTCACGCCGCAAAACGGTCTGTTTCATTTGCCCACGGCGACGGCCGATCTGGCTTTATCGAATAATAGAGTGCTCAATAGTGCGCTTGTTGCCCGCGACGCTGCTGTGCTGACAAACCGCAAACTCATGCCTCAGATGGCGCTCGCGTACGCTTCAAAAAATGCTGTCGAGGCCGCGCCGATCAATGTGCAGACCATGGCGGCCCCGCAAAGCTCAAACCCTGCGTTTAATTATGTTGCCCGAGACGTATCAATCCGCAGCGAACACTCGGCCTCATTTCCCATCCTCTCATCGTCGATTTCCGGCCGCGTGGTGTCGATTGTAGATGTTAACGATTGTAAAAATCATCTGCGCCGAGGGGTGCTGCTATTTAACAATTCCGGTCATTATCTGCCGTCAGGGCCGATGACTGTATATGAAGGTGGCAATTACATCGGTGAAGTGAATGCTGCCGCAATTGCCGTCAACTCAAGGCAGGTTTTACCTTTTGCGACTGATTTGGCACTGAAGGCCAAAATCCGTCGCACTGAATCCCGCGTATTCGATGGTGCCCACTTTTTGCGGGGTGAATTGCTTTTAAATTATGCGATTTCAAGCCGGGTGGATATTAAATTACGTAACCTGCATCGGAATCAGGTGGACGTCATTTCCGATTTTGGCCCGGCGGTCGGATGGAGGCTTGCAGCGACCCCATATCATATTTTAAATCTGGTATCCGGCGTTGCCGTCGATATTCCCGCCGCGGCGATGACTGATAAAACGTACCACGTCAACCAACTCTCTTCGCAGACCACCAGCGTTAATTTATATACTGTTACCCCGGAACATCTCTCGACGATCGCTCAAATGAAGGGTATGACGGCTTCAATGATCACACACCTGAAGCAGACGGGCATCCTCAAAAACAGATTCATGGTTGCCAGCCGGACGGTGTCGGATATGGCCAGCCACATTGCCAGTCTTAATGCCAGCGAAAACCGCATCAGGCAGAATCTGGCAGCCGCACAAGCGGCACCAAGACAGGCGCAGCTTTTTGCGGAGGAACTCATTGCTTTGGATAAAAAACTCGCAGCATCACAACAGACACTACTCGCAGCCCAACGGCATGATCGCGAAGCCCGCCATGCGCTGGACACTTATATCCAGAATTTGAAATAGGGACTGGGATGAAAACTTGCGGGCGTTCGGCGATAATAGGTGTATGGATCAAGCGCCGCTTAACATTGCGTTGAAAGAGTGGGATGTTGTCTGCCATGCCCTTTGCCAGGGAAAGCAGCATATTCTTCTCCGCAAGGGTGGGATTCTGGAGGCGGATGGGGAATTTGAGCTTGAAGAAAAGCAATTCCTGCTGTTTCCCACCTTTGTACATCAAAGCGCGGCGGGGCTTAAGATTCCCTACTGCCAGTCCGTTTCAACCGTCCGCAGCGAGCCGGATATTATTCATTTGCCTGGTTGGGCTGATGTGGAAAAGATTTATCGAGTGCCCGGTCGATCGCAGATGGACAGGCTTTTTGATCTTCATATTTGGGATACCCCACTGATTGACATGCGCTTCAACTACCGGCCAGAGTACCCCCTTTACATCCTCCTGCTGCGAACGTGGAGATTTGAGCGTCCGCCGCAAATTTCAAATGCCATCGAGTTTGCAGGCTGTAAAAGCTGGGTGCCTCTTACCGATGCCATCAGTACCGACGGGTCTATGCCAGCCTGCAGTGATGGAGAACTGACGGCTGCCCATGCAAGAATCAAAGAGGCCTTCAGCATTTGATATGGCTAGGAGTCTGTCCAAGTAATAACAGGGACTGCGACGGCATGGATTTTGGCGGGCA
>DZDI01000390.1 GCA_022730455.1 Phycisphaera mikurensis
CTGCCTTGCTGGAAATCGGTACGGCCACAGGCATCAATCAGCAGAGTGTCGCCGGTAAATAGGCAGTTGCGCCACGCATAGCTGGTGCAGCCATTGGTATGCCCCGGCGTGCAAATCGAGCGAATCACTTCATTACCGAAGGCCAACACATCGCCCTCTGCCATCAGAATATCGGCACAATCCAGCTCGGTTCCCGCACCCGCCACAAACTTCGCGCCGGTGGCATGACGCAGCTTACCGCCGCCAGTGATATGGTCAGCATGGACATGCGTCTCCAAGATGTAACGCAAATTGATGTCCATCTCCGCCAGTACGGCCAGATCGCGCTCAGTCTGTTCCAGTACCGGGTCAATAATAATGGCATCACGTGTCACCGCATCGGCTAGCACATAGGTGTACGTCCACGTATTCGCATCAAACAACTGACGAAACAGAATCACGGCAACCTCCAACCAATAAAGCGAAATAATAGGCGCATTATCATACGCGCAGCCGCAATCATTTGGCACATGCAAGACATGGCCAGTTTGGGTTAAATTACCCCATGGAAAACATTGTCGAATTGCAGCATCTGGGTCTTGCGCTTGCCATTGGCCTGCTGATCGGAACCGAGCGCGGCTGGCACACGCGCAACGCGCATCATGGTCAGCGCGTGGCGGGCGTGCGCACCTTCGGATTGACGGCACTGACCGGGGGACTGGTCGGCGTATTGGGTTCCGCACTTGGCTCACTGTTTATGGGGCTGGCGCTTATCAGCTTTGCCGCCTTGGTGATCGTCAGTTATTGGCTGGAAAACGCCGCGCCCGCACAGGAGCCAGATCGCGGTATCACCACCGAAGTTGCCCTCATCACCACCTTTATACTCGGGCTCAGCGCAACCGCCGGGCACGCGCTGATCGCCGCCATCAGCGCGGTGGTTATCACCACATTATTGGGACTCAAGCCGATATTGCACGCCTGGGTGCGCCGTTTATCCGCCGAAGAGCTCAATGCCAGCATTAAATTCTTGCTCATTTCCG
>DZDI01000046.1 GCA_022730455.1 Phycisphaera mikurensis
GGCGTTTGCGGCCAACCCTGCAGGGCGGGGGCTAAGGGGCCGTGGGCTTTGTCGCTCGTCGTCATTGTATGTTCCCATACACAATTCTCCTCGCTTCGCGCCCACAACCCCTTAGCCCACCGTCAATCCTAATTTGTAGGTGTGACAGAGCACTAGCCACTGGCATCGCCACAAGAGGCACCTGTTGGCATTATTGTGAATCGCATCGATAACGCAACCGCGGTATCATGCCGCTTATGAAGGGCTACTCGGAAACAACCCGAATGCGTCATTATATTGTGTTGCCCTTGGCGGCATTTACAATGGCGATGGTGTTTTGTGTGCCCGCCCCCTCCGTGGTGCGGGCCGCCACACGGAGGTGGTCCGGGGGCCATGTTGCAGAAGCCCATGAAGGGGCGAGGTTAAAAAGCGAAAAAAGTACAATGTCGCCTGCAAAAGCCGCGGCATACCACAATGATCAAATCTTGAATCGAATCCTGGTAAAAGTGAAACCGTACCAGAAGGGCACCTTCTACGTAACGCTGCTGCCGCAGAAACCGACACCCGGCCCTGAATTGCTGGCGCTTCCCAGCCTGACATTGGAAAAATTGCTGGCGCTGGCGAAAACACATCGAGAACTGGTGGTCAGCGGGAGGGTGACCTATTTCGATGGAAAATCATATTTAATGCTGGCACCGAATATTTATCAGCCTGGCCAGTTGGAGGTGCATGTGGGTGGTAAGCTGGGGCGAATCAGTCGGCAGCGGGCCAGCCATGAAAATGCCGCCGTGATTTTGCATAAGCTTCTGAGTCACTCGATCAGCGCACCGGCGTCGGAGCGCATCACCATCAAACCTGCTGCACGTGTTAAATTACCATTAGCAAATGGGCGCCGCCCGGGTGCCTGGTCTGCCCCGGCGGTGGCCGAAGGAACTTATATCTGGAATCGCATGGGCCACCTGTTATATGACCCGGTAATGCGCCAGTGGATATTTGTATTTTTAAGTGACGGTCGGCGTGCCCCGGACGCACCGATTATTATTCTGCCTTCGCCCCCGCTCGCGACGATGCAGGCGCTGGAAACACAGAAACATTCGCGCGCGGTGCTGCGTATCAGCGGGATCGTAACCGCGTTCAGAGATCATAATTTCTTAATGCCCACGTATGTGCAGCTCTACCATAATCTGGGACGATTTTAACAGCCTTGAGCCCACGATGTATTAATATTTGGTGCCACAGCGCCATGCCCAGGCGGATACCGGTCAAAGAGAGCATTATTTGCGAATGGCGTTTGCGTCGTGCCGATAGGCAATCACCTTCACGTCCTCCATGGTGATCATTCCCCCGGCGACCATTTGGTCGAGGTACGGCAGCAGGGTTTCAATTTTTTCCCGCGAATCCACCATTTCAATAACGATGGGCAGATCCGACGACATGGCGAGGATTTTGTCACTGTGCACGACGCTATGGGCACCGAAACCCATCGATCCCTGCAGGACGGTGGCGCCGCTTAGCCCCAATTCACGGGCTTTATTCAAGAGAGCGTCGTGGAGGGGTTTTTTTTCATAGTGATCTGATTCGCCAATAAAAATCCGCAGCAGAACACCATCAAAATTAGTGTGCATGGGCAATACTCCTTCAACTTCCGGCAAAGTGCTGAGCGGTTTGATCTGTCCCATAAGGCCAGCTTGCGCCGGCGGGGCGTTCCCGCGGCGGTACATGACAACGGCCGCCCTCTCCATCGTGGCAAAACCATGATGGAGTATTTTTTCCGTCACATCGCGGAGAAATGTCACCAACTTTTCGCCGTCGTCGACGCATTCTAAAATCACCGGCGAATCACCCACCAGCCGCATCGCGGAAGGCTTGATGACCCCCCGGCTACCGAACCCCATAATGCCTCGCAGCACGGTAACGCCGGCAAGTTTGTGTTTTTCGGCCTGCTGTAGCACGCGCTCGTACGCCGGCGCAAGGTGATATGTATCCGAACTGTGCATATAAATGCGAAGCAGTACTTTTTCACCCACCATTGCGGCCTCCTTAGGCAGACGCATGACGCGATTCATCAACTCATCCGGTGCCCAATGATAATGCCAACGCGTACTGCCAGTAAACCCAACATGACACTACCAAGTATGTACAGCATGCCGCGCATCGACGCACCATCGCTCAGCATCTTATCGGATTCAACCATGTAAGTTGAAAACGTGGTGTACGCACCGACAAAGCCGACTGCAAAACCAATGCGGATCGGATCAGGTATGTCTAAGCGCGGCTGGGCGTAAGTGAGAAACCAGCCCAGCAGCAGACACCCAGAGATGTTAATAATGAAGGTACCGAAGGGGAACAGCGTTGATATGCGCCCGCAAAGCCGAGCAACACCATAACGGGTAATGGCCCCGAAGAAACCGAAAATTCCGACAGACACCCACAATAAGAGCGTATTTTTCACCCGCGATGCCCCTTGATCGTTACAGCGGTAAACACAAAAACCCCGGCGAACCCGCCGAGGCTACACGCTATCCCGGTCGGCCCGCAGCCGCCAGGAGTCATCATTCCCGAAGGGATCGGGACATTCCAGGTGAACTCCATCACCTTGTAAGTGCAGCATGCTACCGAATATTGAAGGCATTTGTCAAGGCGTACAAGATCAAGTGCGATGCGCCGGGCTTGACTGCGTTTCTGCGGAGAGTTAATATTATGTCGGCGGTGGAGTTCGCCACGGTAAACCGCTTCTGTTCCGGAAGCCAATGACTCCTGACGCGGATTTGTGGGCCGCAGCCAGGATGATTCGTTTTATCTGGAACAGGGGTCGGCGTGCGAATACTAATAGTCTCAGACATACATTCTAATCCTTTCGCTCTCAGGGCAGTGGCTGATGATGCAGGCAGTGTGGATCACGTATTGTGCTGCGGCGACTGCGTCAATTACGGCACACGCCCTCTGGAGGTCATCGCGTGGTTGCAGGCACGCGGGGCGATCAGCGTCCGCGGCAATCACGATGACGCCGCCGCATTCGGCCACCATCCGCACGCATCTCCAGCCAAGGCGCATTTAGCGGTGATGCTGCGCGACTGGACCATGTCACAATTGGATTCGGTTGCAACGTCCTGGCTGGCGCGACTTCCCCTGTCTCTGACATGGGAGATCGGTGGCGCGAGGTTTTTTCTCGCCCATGCCACACCGGTTGATCCACTTTATGATTACCGCCTTGTACCCACTGCGGACTACTACCTCCTTAATGAATTAGTGGGCGCGTGCAATGCGGATTTCGTATGCCTCGGACACACACATCAACCGCTGCTTCGGCACTACCGTCAGATGACAATCTTGAATGCCGGTTCTGTAGGCCAGCCGCTGGACGGCGATCCACGAGCCAGTTACGCAATCTGGGATGATGGCCATTTGACGCTGCACCGCGTCGTCTATCCTGTTTCAGAACTGACGGCCACGCTGCACGAACTGAATTTAGACACCGAATTGTACGAAAGTTTCAAGAAATCTTTTGTACTGGGAAAAATGTGTTAACCTTAACTGGAGACCGGACTCATGCAACAGAAATACCTTATTAAAGACGCCTGCGGAATGGAAATCTTGGACTCGCGGGGCAACCCCACGGTGAGGGCCTACGTGACATTAGAGTGTGGCGTTATCGGAGCCGCCAATGTTCCGTCGGGAGCGTCCACGGCAGAAATCGAGGCGGTGGAGCTGCGCGATGGCGACAAGTCGCGTTATGGAGGGAAAGGCGTTTTAACGGCTGTAAAAAATATCAGAGATATCATCTCTCCACGAATCAAGGGCTGCGACGCCTGTGACCAAGCCGGGCTGGACCGACTATTGATTGAAATCGATGGCACCAAAAATTTCAGTCGATTGGGCGCCAACGCCGTGCTTGGCGTATCGATGGCCGCCGCCCGCGCTGCCGCCTCCGCTAGGCACCAGCCCCTGTACAGATGTTTCAGCGATGCCGGGCAGTTGAGATTACCCATGCCCATGATGAATGTGGTTAATGGTGGCAAGCATTCGCCGAATCGATTGGATTTTCAAGAATTTATGATCGTTCCCGTAGGAGCGAAAAGGTTCTCGGATGCGGTTCGGATGGGTGCGGAAACCTATCACTGCCTTGCGAAAACGCTCAAGGCCAAAGGGCTTTCAACGGGAGTTGGCGACGAGGGAGGCTTCGCGCCGGAGTTAAAAACCAACCGCGAGGCATGCGACGTGCTGGTGGCGGCTATTAATGATGCGGGTTATGTCCCCGGCAAGGATATTGCCATCGCCATTGACCCGGCGGCAAGCTCGTTTCACCGGATGGGGGTCTATGACCTGACGGCCACAGATGAAGGCGTTCTGGACGCTGAACAACTGCTGGCGAGGTACGTCAACTGGATTAACAATTATCCATTGGTTTCGATTGAAGACGGCTTTGCGGAAGACGACTGGGACGGCTTTTGTGCCATGACGGCCAAGGTTGGAGATAAGCTGCAGATTGTGGGAGATGATAACTACTCCACCAACACCGCATATATCAAGGAAGGGATTGCTAAAAAGGCCAGCAATGCGGTACTCATCAAACTCAACCAGATTGGCACCGTTACACAGACCATAGACGCGGTTAAACTGTGCCGCCAAGCTGGCTGGAATTACATCATCTCGCACCGCTCAGGTGAAACGGATGATGCGTTCATAAGCGATTTTTGCGTGGCAATGGGTGGCGGCCAGATTAAGACTGGTGCGCCGTGCCGGGGAGAACGAGTGGCCAAATACAACCGTCTTATGGAAATTGAGGCGGAGATGGGCGCGGAGGCCGTATTTGAGAATCCCTTTACCCGGACCGTTTAATTGTCGAACAGTTTATCACCAAGGAGCCTGATCCATGCTGCTGATGATATTCATCAACCTGCTTCAGGTGGCGGTGGTTATGCTGTTATCACCGCTGGCCGTGGGCATTCTCAATCGGTGGAAGGAACGATTGGCGGGCAAGAAAGGCCCGAGTATCTTCCAAACCTACCGCGATATATGGAAATTATTTCATAAAGATCAGATTATTTCCGACCAGTCAAGCTGGGTTTTCCGGGCCGCACCCTACATCTACTTTGCGGCCCCCATTCTGGTCACACTGCTGATTCCGGTACTCACCAGCTACCCCCTGTTTTTTGCGTTTGTAGGTGACATGATTGGCGGCGGGTTTGTGCTGGCCATGGGGGGATTTTTCTTCACCCTAGCGGCCATTGACGCGGCCAACCCTTATGGGGCCATGGGTGCAAGCCGCACGCGCATGGTCGGTTTTCTGGCTGAGCCGGTGTTCATGGTGGTTTTTTTTACCGTATGCTTTGTGGCCAATTCAACTATTCCCTATATCGTGCAACAGCAATGGGTGCACCCGATCACCAACTTTTTTTCGCCGGCCCACATCCTCATCTGCACCGCGTTTTTCATGCTGATCCTGGCTGAAACCGGTAAAATTCCAGTGGATAATCCATCGGGACATTTTGAATTGGCAATGATCGATGAGTCCAAATCGCTGGAATTTTCCGGTGCTGGCGCGGCCCTGATGAAATGGGCCGGCTGTATGAAATTTTTTGTACTGCTGTGCATCCTCATGAATGTGCTGGTGGCGCCGTGGGGTTTGGCGTCCAAAGTATCCGCGGTTCAGATTGCGCTGGCCATTCCGCTGATTTTTCTCAAACTGCTCGTTGCGGTAGGCGCCATCACCATCGTGGAGGCATCATTGGCTAAATTGCGGCTGTTTCGGATTACTGCTTTTCTGGGATTGGCATTTGTGATTGCTGTCGCGGCGGTATTAACGCGAATGATAGCCATTTAGCACGAAAGGACGGGGACCGATGATTTCACATCCGCATCATTGGCTGGATCAATTCATCTGGTTGACCTCCGGACTATTTCTGCTCTGCAGCTTCGGTTTAATCGCCGCGGCGCAGGTGTTGGGGTGTTTACGCGTCTACGTGATGCAGTCAGCCCTGTTGACCATCAGCGTGCTGCTGCTAGCCGCCCGATACGCCAGCACAGATCTGCTGGCAGTCGCGGGCATCGATATCGCTGCAAAAATAATTTTAATTCCGTGGTTGTTGCGACGCACCGCCCGGCGGGCGATGATCCAACGGCGTGAACTGCAACTGATCATCAGTGTTCCCATGTCGCTGCTCATCGCTCTGGCGCTAACTATTTTGGCGTATTACATCACGGCACCCTTATGCCATGGCCAGCCGCAGGTGATCCGGGCAGAACTGCCCATTGGATTTGCGGCGGTGTTTATTGCCATTTACACCATCACCATTCGCCGCGAGGCGCTGCCGCAGATGCTGGGATTACTGGCCATTGAAAACGGCGCTTTCTTTGCCAGCATTGTCGTAGCACCCACCTTTCCACTGATTGGTGAGGTAGCGGCGGCGTTTGATGTGCTCATGGTCGTGTTGACGCTCGGTGTATTGAGCCGACGTATCCACCACATATCTGGAAGCACCGAGGTGGGGTTGCTGGCTGAATTGCAAGAGGACTGAATGCCGATGAGCATGCCTATATGGATTATCTGGCTCGCACCGCTGCTGGCGCTAGGAGTGGCGGCAGTGTCGCACAACGTCCGTGTATCGGGAACGGCGGCGTGTGCGGGTGCGCTGATCAGTTTCGCGATGGCCGGTGTGCTGGTATTCCATGTGTGCCACGCATCCGCCATTACAGCAATCCCCCACTGGGTGGGCGTTAATGCATTTGGCTCCGTAGTGGTGCTGATTGAAACGTTTGGCGGCTTTACGGCGGCGCTGTTTGCCATGGGCGCGTTAAGCCGACATTCCAGCGATGCCCATGCGCAGCGGCAATTCTGGATATGGTTTAACCTGTTTTTGCTGGCCCTGTTTGCCATTCCACTGTTGCAGGAAATCGCGCTGGTCTGGTTGGCATTGACGCTTACGACACTGTTTTCTGTGTTCCTAGTCAGCTTCGATGGCGACCCGGCTGCGTTTGAAGCCGGATGGAAATACGCCCTGATGACTACACTGGGGGCGGCTGTTGCCGTCTTGGGAATATTGATGCTTTATTGGGCGCTGGCCACAACCGGGTCGACCGATTTTTCATGGTCCGGGCTTATCGCCGCCGCACCACGATTGCCGCCGACCATATTGAATCTTGCATTTTTACTTATTTTGATTGGTTTTGGCGCCAAGGCTGCGCTGATTCCCTTTCATGCCTGGTTGCCGGATGCGTACAGTCGGGCGCCTTTTCCGATATGCGCCATGCTGTCCATTTTGGAGAGTGCCGCTATTCCTTATGTGTTACTGCAGCTCGCAGGCATTGCCAATTTGACGCCGCACTCCACCGCTAATGACTGGATGCTGCTTTTTGGACTGGTTTCCGCCGGGGGCGCTGCCCTGCTCATTATTCAAACGCACGAATATAAACGGCTCTTTGCCTATTCCACCATCGAAAATGCGGGCATCATCCTCACCGCCGGCGCGGCGGCCACTCTTCACGCCCGCGAGGCAGCCATCTGGCAGATATTGGCCCATGGCGTCACCAAGCCTCTTATTTTTTTCGCCGCCGGCACGATATTTTTGCTCACCCAGCGGCTGCGCCTTGCAGATATCCGTGGGCTGCTGAGCCGCACACGCTGGGGCGGAGCTACATTCATGGCGGCTGGCTTGGCCATCGCTGGTGCGCCGCCGTTTGCCATTTTTTTAAGTGAGCTCGCAGTACTCAAGTCTACTATTGAGAGTCCACGCCCATGGATCGGTGCGGTACTGGCGCTGTTCATGATTATTTCGTTCTGTGCTATCACCTACCATCTTTTCCGAATGGTATTGGGTGAACCTGCCGCTGTGGATGCTCGGGCTCAGCGCGCGTTAACACTCCCCAAGTTATGTACGGCCGCCATTATCATTGCAGCCATACCTGTGATAGTACTGGGCTGGTATATCCCCGGGCCGATTATCCACGGTATTCATACTGCCGGCCAGATGCTTGGAGGATCCATGCCATGAATCTCCATTCAAACAGCGCGGTTGGCTCCGCCACCAATGAGCGAAAGTCATTGGCCAGTCTTCTGCCGAATGTGACGTTGACGGAACCAGCCAACTTGGCTGCCGCCACCATAGCAGCCGCCAATCTGCCGTCTGTCACTGCCGAACTGGTCAAAGATTTCGCATACCGAGCGGCGACGTTGGTGGTGCGGTCATATGAGAAAACATTTACGCTGGACTACTGGTTTTACTCCATTGATGGTTCTCCATGGTTGCGGTTGCGTGTGGAGCTTCCGGAAGGTATTCGCGAATTGCCATCCATCAGCGAACAGGCCCATGCGATCGACTGGCATGAACGCTATGCCGAAGATTTATTCGGCCTGACATTTACTGGCCATCCCAAATTGGGTGATTTTGTACTGCACGAAGAATGGCCTGAAGGCGCCAACCCGATGTTATCCGATTTTGATGCGTCGGCCCTACTGATTGATAAAGAGGTAGACCCGCAATGGCAACCGGAGAAAATCCTTCAGACATCGGGAGCTTTTGTCATGCCCATCGGTCCGGTTTATTCCGATTATGCGGAATCGGCTCAGTTTTTTCTTGAAACGGTGGGTGAAGATGTTGTGCGGATGATTCCGCGCCTGCACTTTAAGTACCGCGGTATTGAAAAACATGCCGAGGGGCAGGCATTTGATAGAGCCGTGTTGATGGCGGAAAGGTTTTCAGGTTCATCGGCGGTGGCACATGCAACCGCGTTGTGTCAGGCGGCCGAAATGGCGGTGCATGTCGATGTGCCTCCGCGGGCGCAGGCCATTCGGCTGGTGGCGGCGGAATTGGAACGATTTCGGCACCACCTGGCCATACTCTCAGATATTTGCCATTCGACCGGCATGATCGTGCCGTCCGCAGATGTCGACATTCTTGAAGAAGATGCGCTTCGCCTTTCGGCTCGCTGGGCGGGTCACCGATATCTGTATGGACTTATCTGCCCAGGCGGGGTGAGTCGTGATTTTTCGGCGGGCGAAATGGCGGCACTGCAATCGGGTATTGAGGAATTTTCGAGGCGGGCCGATCGCCTGCGCCGCCATCTGGAAATCACCAGTAGTTTTCTAGACCGCTTTGAGGGGGTTGGCGTTGTGCCACTGGCCAATGCCCGCAAACTGGGCTTGGTTGGCCCCATCGCCCGCGCGTCGGCTTGGGCGACAGACCTGCGTATTTATCGCCCGTACGGTTTCTATGGCGTGGCGGCGGGTATCGGTTCGCCGCCCCTTGAGGCTATGGAAAGCGAAGGCGATGGATATGCCCGCATCCGAGTGCTGTTCTCAGAACTTTTTACCGCAACAGAGTGGATGCGACGCGCGATAAAACACTTGCCGGACGGACCCATTCACAAGGCTTTGCCAGATTCCGATGGAGAAGCCATCGGCTATGTTGAAGCCCCAAAAGGTGCGGCCATCCATTTTTTAGAGTTGAGTGCCGGGCGGGTTAAACGATGGCAAATCACCAGTCCGTCATTCGTCAATTGGCACGGATTTCATCTGGCGGCGGAAAATTTTGCATTCCAGGATTTTCCAATCATGATGGCCAGTTTTGGTTTATCCATTGCGGAGTCGGATCGGTAATCAGTTTTTAGTCTTTTTTGGCTTATTTTACGTCCTTAAACTGAGGTTATTATGCCAAGCTGGTTTATCAAAGGTTTGTTCTCTCCGGTCAAAACAACGCGATTCCCCAAGCAACCGGAAACTGCCCCCGGAGCTGTACCCGGACGGCCCGTTGCGACAGACTTTACTTCCCCCGAGCAAGCGGCCCACGCAGCCGCCCAGTGCCCCACAGGCGCCATCCGTGCCGGCCATATCAGTGCAGACGTCAATTTAAACCAGTGCATTTATTGCCAGCGCTGCGCGCGAACTGAACCGCCCATGGCGTGGAAGGCCGATTACACCTGGGCCAGGCGCCTGCGAGCCAACAACCTCACCCCACAACCATTCCGTAAATCACTGCATATCCGCATTGTTGATACCGGTTCATGCGATGCGGTTATTCAGGAAATCAAGCAGTTATCTAAACCCTATTACAACATGCACAAGCTGGGATTTTTTATCACGCCAACGCCCCGCCATGCGGATGTATTAATGGTTACCGGGCCGCTTACCCACCACATGCGATTGGCACTGAAAAAAACCTACGATGCCATGCCCGAGCCCAAATGGGTGATAGCCGTTGGCGGCTGTGCGTTGAGTGGCTGCGTATTTAGCCGGGGATTTACATCCGCCGGTACCGTGCTGGAAAGTCTGCCGGTGGACGTCGAAGTACCCGGGTGCCCCCCACCGCCGATGGCTATCCTTTATGGTTTGATGCTGCTGGCCGGCCGCGTGGGGGAAATGCCATCCGCTAAGCCAACTATCATGGAGAAGGCATGATGAACACACCTGAAATCATCTTTGCGGCAGCCTTGGCCTTCTGTCTGGCCGGTGCTTTGGTGTCCGCATGGGCACCAAGCCAATGGGCGGGGCGGATTTTGGCCATCTTCGGAACAACCGCCGCAACCCTGCTCTTGACGGGAGCCGCTGCCGTCATCGTGTCGCATACGTCCGTTTCACTTACGCTCTGGCGCCTGCCGATATTGGGTCGGCTTCGGCTGGACGTAGATGGCATATCAGCATTTTTCATGCTGGCGCTGGCGATGAGTTTTCTGCCCGCATGTCTTTTTTCCGATGGCTACATGCGGCGTTACATCGGACACTATGACCCGCGGGCATTTAATATATTTTTCCATCTGTTGCTGGGCGTGTGTATCATTCTGCTATCCGCCGGGGATGTCATCACATTTCTGCTCTCGTGGCGAATCATGTCGGCATTGGCCACATTCCCCATTACCCTGGAGCACCGCGTTAATGAGCATCGTCGCGCCGGATATCTTTTTCTGGCGATGAATGAAGCCGGCATTATCACCGCTACGTTCGGCCTTTTGTGGATGGCAGCACTGGCTGGTGGCCACATCGGTTTTTCCGCACTGCACGCGGCGCTGGTCGGCACATCACCCACTGTCCGGTGGACACTGTTTTTGGTCATATTTTTCGGCTTTGCCGTAAAGGCAGGCCTCTTACCGGTCAGTTCATGGCTGCCCCGCGCCCATCCGGTCGCACCGGCCAATATGTCCGCCATCCTTTCCGGGTGTCTGCTTAACTTCGGTATCTATGGCATCGTGCGCTTTGATGCGGTGATACTGCCTCCCATTTCTGCCGGGCCAGGCTTACTGGTGCTGACGGTAGGGTCCATCTCGGCGCTGGTGGGCATATTATACGCGGCTATCGATAACGATATGAAAAAGATGCTTGCCCACAGTTCCACCGAAAACCTGGGCATCGTAACAGCCAACATCGGTATGGGAATGGTATTTACAGCCTATCACCTGCCCATGCTTGCGGCCATTGCCTATGTGGTGGCCATGTACCACATGATTAATCACAGTGCCTACAAGACGTTATTATTTCTCGGTGCCGGGGCTGTGGATCAGCATGCCGGTACGCGTCATATGAACCAACTCGGCGGCCTGATCAAACGTATGCCATTGATTGCGGCACTGTTTCTGGTGGGGGCATTAGCGATTGCCGCCATTCCGCCACTGAATGGTTTTGCCAGCGAATGGCTGACGCTTCAGACCATTTTGCGCAGTGAAGATTTTGCACCGCGTTTCAGCCGTGTCGTTTTTGGACTCTGCGGGGCGGGTTTGGCGCTGACCGCAGCGTTGGCCGTCACCTGCTTTGTTAAAGCCTTCGCCATGAGCTTTCTGGGCAAGCCACGCAGCACAGCCGCAGCGAGCGCCGCGAAACCCGCCCGGTCCGCGGCAGCGGCCATGGCTTTTTTAGCTGCAGCGTGCGTGGTTTTGGGTCTGGGCGTTACCTGGATGATCCCGGCGATCAATTCAGCCATGCGCCCTCTGACGCACGACCTAGCAGCGCAGGCACTCAACCCGCCGTTTTTTAACAATGCTACCGCCCGCCACCCTCTGCCGGCGGCATTTGAAAAATCCTTTACACAGCTTGGAGCCCGAATTGGGGCAGGCGTCATTCCCGGCCGCGGGCTGGTGGTGATGCACCGGGGCGGCAGTGCCAATCCAGTCGTCTATGCCATGTCCACCTTTTATATGGCTGGTGTTCTGGCCATTATTATTTTTGTCACCTGGCTCGGCGTTCGCTTGCTTACACGGCGAAGACGGGTGATTGTTGGTGAACAATGGGCCGGAGGTCTGCGGCGACTTTCACCGGATATGACCTACAGCGCAACTGGTTTTTCCAATCCCATCCGCGTTATTTTCAAGTCGATTTTTGCGCCCGCCATTCGTGAAAATTCGGCCGTGGCCGTAGCGGGGCATTTCCGCACCGCCATCACCCAAGAGCGCGACGATGGTTACATTGTAGACCGGCTGTTTTTGCGTCCGCTGACGGCTACGGCGTCACTGCTTTCGCGGGCCCTGGCTCGCTTGCATCGCCCGGCGGTGGTCAACGCCTACGCCGCATGGGTTCTCCTTGCCCTGCTGCTGATGCTGATTATCAACCGCATCTGGTAATAAAGGGTGATGGCGACGCCACTGAAGGCGTCGCGCCGCTTTTTAAATAGCTTCCTGATGTCCACCATCTGCGGATATTCAGGTTTTACGAAGTGCCTGCAGGCGGGGATCGGAGAGATCCAATCGATACATGAGCTGATTGTAGTTATAACGGGGCGTGGGATGATGGTTACCCGAAAACGTCGAGCTGTATGTGCCATCAAAATAAATTATTTTTCCATTATGCTGATCAAAGAACGGATGCTGGGTCGTGTTGTAAAAGGAATAGTGCGGGTGCGTGGCTATTTTGACAGCAGCCGTCCATGGTCCGGTGGCCTCGGTTGCCGCCGCAGACCATATCTCTCCCAAAAACGAGGTTCCCCCTTCCTGACATCCAATAAGCAGCCATTGGCGCAGATAGGCATTATAATAACATGACCCGCTGGCCATGTGCACCGCTTGACCATTGGCGGCATCGGCAAGCTGGAAGCGAGCTTCGTGCGGATGGAGTAAGCCAAAGGATATTAATTGTGTCTCCTGTGCCTGTGAAACAGGGGGCGTATGCCGACGCCACTTCCAAATCACTTTACCATGCGAATCGCGATCAAGGCGGGTTCTGCGGTCGGCAAAGCGGGTGCCGGGCTGCAGGCAGGTGTAGGCTTCATACCGTGCCGGGTCGGCGGCGTCTTCCAGCAGAGCAGGCACCCGTACCACCGGAAATGGAACATTGAATAAACAATATGTTTGACCGTGATCGATCAAGGTCACTGGATGACCGGCTGGCAACCGCCAATGATCCTGCGATGGGAACACGGCATATTTTTCAAATATTTCCCGCTGATCATCCCACGCCGCCAATCCATGTTCATACACATGACTCAATCCTCGGCGCCGGGAATAATGGGCCATCATCCGCATCCGGCCTGTCCGATCGGGCACGACGGCAAGCCCGTCAATCCAGACGACCCCGCTAGGTTCATCCGGCAACGGGCACATGGGCCGGCAAAAACCGGAAGTATCAGTAAAATAATTCAGGTTCACACCCGCCTGCGGCGCCAGCCCTTCATGCCCCGGTAGTTCGGATGTGGCCCCGGATGTGCGAAAATTTCCCAACGGGTATGACGCCCGCACGGTATCACCCCAAAACCAGTATATCTTGCCGCGGTAAACGACCGCCTGTACCGAATCCTGCCCCATGACATCCGCATTGAGCACGGGCTTGGCAATGGGAGCCGTATGGCCCAGCGCAATGCTGGCCTCATAAATGCCCTCACCCGTTACACGATACAGGCGTTGGGCGATGTTGATCCGCCGCATGGCTATTCGCACCGACGCACCAAGTTTAACATCCGCGGCAAAACCTGAATAGCCGAATCCATCCTTGGAATGCTCATAACCCAGGGATGAAATGTTGAAATAGACACTTTGCCCCATGAAGCCCGGATCAATCACCGCCGCCCAGCCGGCACTGTCGGTGTAATAGCGTACATCGTTGGTGGTGCGCAATTCGACCAGTGGAATTCCCCGGCGGGTCTGTTCATCTATGATCTGAATGCCGAACGCCCCCACCGCTGGGTCGCGCCCGACCGCAGGGTGGGCGATTGGGGGATGCCCACGCTTCCGCACCAAGCCTCCGATGCCAGCGGCGAGTCCGCCTTTGATCAATTGCCTTCGGTCGCTGTATGTCATCTGCCACCCTGTCCTGCAATAACTATAGAAGCATTATGGGCTGATCAATTTGGAGTGACAATCGTTGGTTCCAGCCGACCTATGGCCGCTGATTAAGCGGGGCGGTTGAAACCCGGCGGCCAAATGGCCAGCTTAAAAATTGCTGGATCATTTCACCAACAGGGTGGAGTACGTGCTCAGCTCGCTGGCAACATCAGTAATAGCGATTGATTTACATCATCCATCGATTATTATGACGCTATGAATCGTAATCATGTTGCCCTGTTTCTTGCGGTCGCCAAAGCGGGGTCATTCAGTCGCGCAGCAGAAAAATTACTCATCGGTCAACCAGCGATCTCCATGCAGGTTGCGGAACTTGAAAAGCAGCTCGGTGTGCGGCTGCTGGAAAGGAGCCGCGCGGGTGTAACCCTGACGCACGCCGGCAAACTGTTATTTGACTATGCCAGCCGCATTGAAAACATTGAGTCGGCCGCACAAAAGGCACTCGATGATTTCAAACGCGCGGCGACCGGTGCGCTGGCCATCGGAGCCAGCAGCACGATTGGATCGTATTTGCTGCCGGATATCATCGCGGAATTCCGTCGGCGCTCTCCGGCGATTTCGGTCACGGTTGAATTGGCCAACACCAGCGCCATCGAGCAAAAGATTGGTGACGGGCTGCTTGATCTCGCCCTCGTGGAGGGGTTGGCTTGCGACCGGCCCAACGCGATCGTCTTCCATCACGATGAGCTGGTCGCGATCGGGCCGCCGCATGGTCCGTTATCCAAAGCAAGCATCAAGCTGACGGACTTACTCGGCGAGCCACTGATTTTACGCGAGTCCGGCTCTGGTACGCGAGCCGTTTTTGATGAGTTTCTCACCACCCGAGGTCTGAAGGCGAAGCCGACTTTTGAACTCACCAATGCTCATGCGATTAAAGAGTTTGTTCGGCGCGGTTTTGGCCGGGCTGTCATCTCCGCCCTAGTTTGTCACGACGAATTGCGCAGCAGTTCGCTGGTTCAGGTGAAGGTTTTAGATATGGCCATTGACCGACCACTTTATCTGGTGAAGTCGGATGGGAACAACCCGGCAGCCGAGGTTTTTGCATCGCTTGTTTTGCGAACACCGCGTAAGGCATGATGGGGCTTCTACAGGGCCGGGCCGTAGGGCAGGGCAGCGGGATAAATGTGTCGTATGCCAACGTTGGCATACTTTTAGCCCGCATCTCGCATATACTGCGGCGGAGTTAGCAGCTAAAGGTCAGGATGGCCATGGTGCGCGTTCGCCTGTTTTTTCTTTTATCTGTTGTCCTTTTCAGCATGCTGATTATCGCGCTGCGCCTCACGCAACTTCAGGCGCTGGAATCGACACAATGGCGTGATAAATCGCGAAGCTTTGCCTACCAGCACTACATTATCCCGACCATGCGTGGACCGATCGTGGATCGCTTTGGCCGGATTCTGGCCGTGGATGAACCATGTTACAACCTCGCAATCAATTACCAGGCGATGAATCGCGATCGCCAGTGGATAACCGATACGGCCCTGCGCCGATTGGAAAAACGCTATAAAACAAGGGCGGCCATTTTTGCCCATTTGAGCCAGGAGCGGCACAGGCTGCTGCAACGTCTTAACCACATGCCACAGCGTATTGCAACCCTATGCAAACTTCCTCTATCGGCAGTGCTTTCAGCGTTTGATACCATTCGCGCCCGCATGCAGATATTGCGGCAGGATGTCTGGGTGTACCGGTATCGAAAAAAGCATTCGCATTTTGGCAGTTCACCCGCCGACTTGGATATGCAACTGGCGCAAGCCAACAGTTTAGATTTGGCCGAGGACAGGGAAGCCCACACCATCGTGCCGGATATTTCGCGACAGGTGGCTTTTTACTTTGCGAAGCACGCGCGTGAATTCCCCGGCATCGTGATCATCTCCAGTACTCATCGGGTGTATCCGTTTAATTCGATCTCCGCCCAGGTGATCGGGGCGATGGAGCCGGTGACTGCCGCCGCAGTGCGGTCCGACCCTTTCCGCCTGCCACATTTTCTCTCCGGATCACTGCGTGATTCGAAGGGCAACTTGGCTGGCTACCTACCCGGCGATTTAATGGGCGGCTCGGGCGTGGAAGCAGCCTGCGAAAAACAACTGCGCGGCACGCGCGGCGTGGGCGTTGTCGATCTGGGCGGCAAACCTCTTCCCATAGATCATCGCAATCCCATTCCCGGCCACCGCGTTACCCTGACGATCGATGCCGATCTTGAAAAGCAACTCGCACAGCAGATCATGGATCCCGCCCATCCCATGCTGCTTATTAAGGGCCAGATTCATCCCATGGCAATCGTGGCGATGTCGATTCACACCAATCGCGTTCTGGTGATGCTATCGCTGCCATCGTATAACCTTAACGGTTTCCACCGCCATTATGCCAAGATTTTGCAGGAGCCCCACCATCCGCTGCTGGACCGGGTGGACTCCGGTGTGTTTCCCCCCGGTAGCATTATCAAACCTCTGGAGGCGGCGTATGCGCTGACGCACCATGTCATCACGCCGCAGACCATCATTGACTGCCGCGGATACCTGTTTCCCGGCCATCCCAATATTTTTCGATGTTGGTCTTACCCCTATGGCCATGGCCCGCTGGATGTGGTGCACGCGATTGAAGAATCATGCGATGTTTATTTTTACACGGTGGGCATGCGCCTGGGGTTTGACCAAGTGGTGAATGCCTACCACCTTTACGGCCTTGGCTCGCGTACCGGGATTGGTTTACCAGACGAATCCGCGGGTATGCTGCCGACACCACGCGTCGGACGTGAGACGCACACGGAGTATATAAACTCCATATTTATGGGCATTGGACAGGGGCCGCTGGCGGTGACCCCGCTGCAAATGGCAAATGGCTTTACCGCTATGCTTCGCGGCGGGCTATGGATGCCACCGATTCTCATTCGCGGTATACCGCATCCGAAGCCGCGCCGCTTCTATTTGAATCCTTCAGCCATTGAAACCGTGCGACAAGGAATGTATCTGGTCACGCACGGCGCCCGCGGCACGGCGCCGATCGTGGGGGAAAGCGGCCTTAACGCATCCGGCAAAACCGGTACGGCCCAGACCACTGAACCTGAAAGAGTTGATGGGAAAATGAAAGTGGTCAAAGGTGATGATGGATGGTTTGTCGGGTTTGCTCCATCGGGTGATCCACGTTATGTGGTGGTGGCCATGGTCGAGATGGGTGGTGAGGGTGGGGCCGTTGCCGCGCCCATCGTCCGGCAATGTATGCTGGATATGCAGGCTCGCGGGTATTTGCCTCGGATGAATCATCAATGAAGTGGGAAAAACGCGAAAGCTTGATCGCCCCGCCGCTTGCGGGCACCGCCTCTCCCGACGACTCGGGTCATGGCCCGCCACCGACGCTACTGCAAAAGGTGTACACGCAAGTGGTACCGCGGCTGGTCGCCAGCCGCGTCGCATGGTTGATGCTTTTAGCCATCCTCATTTTGTGCACAGCCAGCCTGATCGCCGTACACATTTGCGGGCGGGGCCTGCTGTGGCGGCAGGAAATTCACATCCTGATCGGTCTTGCCATCTTGCTTGTGGCCATGGTGCCTAAACCTCGAAGCATTGTCGCATGGTCTCCGATCATCTTTGCGTTCACCATGCTCCTGCTGGTGGCGGTGCGTTTTGCGCCGGCCATCAAGGGGAGCCATCGCTGGTTTATCCTGCCCGGCGGGTTTGACATCCAACCCAGTGAACTGGCCAAGATCGGCTTTGTCCTGATCATTTCATGGTACATGCGGCAGGGGCGAGACATGCAGAAGCTCGGCTCGCTGGTTGTGCCATTTATCCTCGTGGCGATCCCGATGGGGCTTATTGTGATCGAACCGGATTTGGGTACCGCCCTGATGTTCCCCGTGGTGCTGTATGCGATGTTGATCACCGCCGGTGCACGCCTGCGCCATCTCATTGCCATCGCTCTGATTGCTTTGGCCATCGCACCAGGGTGCTATCCATTTCTGCATCATTATCAGCAGCAGCGCATCGTCTCCATGTTTACGTTTCAAAAACCCACCGCCCACCAGCTTGACGGCAATCTCTACCAGAAGCAGCAGAGCGAAATCGCGGAAGGCAGCGGTGGCCTGACCGGCCAAGGCCTCGGCGGCACAATGGCAATTCGCCACGGATTGTTGCCCGAAGCCTCCAACGATTTTATTTTTGCGGTCGTTGCCAGCCAATTCGGCCTCGCTGGCGCACTGCTCATCATTGTGCTCTATTTCCTATTTTTTGCCGCGTGTCTGGAAATTGCCGATAACAGCAATGACGTTATGGGCCGAGTGCTGGTGGTGGGATTAAGCACCATGATTATCACGCAGGCCACCATTAATATCGGCATGACCACAGGGATTATTCCGGTTGTCGGCATCACGCTGCCATTCATGTCATACGGCGGCAGTGCGATGGTGGCGGATATGCTTGCAACGGCACTTATACTCAATGTTGCTCTGCGCGACCGCCGTTCCACCCGCGCCCTGCGCACGGAATAAGCCTGCCAACACGACCATTGACTGTGTTTGATCCGTGGCGGATGGGCGCTGCCCGGCCCGATCCGTCGGTTATGGGCGGTGAAAATGGGCAAATGTCAATATTTTTTTCTTGACGCACCGCTGCCTGTTGCGTATCTTACTGGTCTGACAGGGAAGCGGTGGCGCCAAGGACTCGGCTGTCAGATGCCCGTCATCAGCGGGCTGGGCAAGTCACACACACCGCCTTCAATGCTGGTAATGATGTGCGTGTGCAGACAGGTTTGAGCACACGCCGGCGGACGACTGAGCCGCAAAATTAACGAAACGCGGATCGGCTCAGGCTTCAGGTGTAACTTATTGGAGAATTCTGATGTTGATTCCGGCCCCGATCAAACGGTTCATTTCACCATGCCCGACACTGCTTTCCGCGGCGCTTTTAATTGCCGCTGCAGCCGGCACCTGGAATGCGGCGCCCGCAGCGGCGGACACTCTCATGGCTCAATATTATCTGCCCACGACCACCACAAGCGATGGAAACTCCTTGACCGGGCGGGCCTATTTTACCTACCTCACCGGCAGCACCCTGGGGAATATGCAGGTGGAAATTGTTAATGACTCTGCCCCCATTTCGGTGCAGGGTTTAATCAGCGGTGTTGGTTTTAATATCACTGCTCCCGACCAGTCATGGCTTACAGCCACGCCTAATGGCCCCAGCACGGCTTCTGGGCAGACATCCGCCCCTTATATCGGGAGTTTCGGTACCAACGGGCTGTCCGGTCCGACACAAATTACCAGCCTTTCCCCATTGACAACCACCACCGGTACGCTGGAGGTGGCCTCCAGCCTGGCATTCCCGTGGACGATCAGCCAAACCGGCAGTGGTTATTCGCTTACCGGCGACGCCACAGCGACAGGACCCGCCGACAGGATCGGCCCCGCCGCCCAATCAGTTAACTATGTCAATTTTTCAAATACCAGCAGCGTGACGACCGAGAATCCCATTCTGGCCGGGCCAACTTTTTTTATTTTCACCATCCCCGGCCTGCAAAGCACGGATACCATTGGCAACGTATCGTTCGGCTATGGGGCCAACGGTAATACGGTGGCCGGTGCGTCGCCGGCCATACCCGTTCCTGAACCAGCGCAATGGGCGTTGTTGTCTCTGGGGTTGTTGGCCAGCTTGATTCCAGCCAGCTTTGCAAAAAGACGAAGCCGATCGGCATAAACTGCGGCGAAGTATGGCTTTTTGTCGCTCAGTTGACGCACCACAACGCCCAGACCAAGCCCTTCCCATGGACGGCGAAAGCGGAAAACATTATGGAGAATATCCGCCGTGCGAAAGTAACCGTTCACGGCCAAAAATGGCAAAAGAAATGAAATTCAACTGATATTATAGGGCTAATGTGCA
>DZDI01000047.1 GCA_022730455.1 Phycisphaera mikurensis
ATGCGACGCCGCAGGTGGGGCGTTTGCGGCCAACCCTGCGGGGCGGGGGCCAAGGGGCCGTGGGCTTTGTCGCTCGTCGTCAATGTATGTTCCCATACACAATCCTCCTCGCTTCGCGCCCACAACCCCTAGCCTGCCGTCAATCCTAATTTGTAGGCGTGACAGAGCACTAGAAACCCGGCGGCGGATTCCCGCCCAGAGCAGTGTGTTGGTGCGATGGAATATCAGCCATTTGGCGCATAAATTGGGACTGGATATCGTGCATTACCATTGTCTGACGGTTACGGGCCATGCGCTGCCCGAATCGGACATTGCTCCAGCCCCCGCTATCAGCCCTTTGGCGATTCCGATTCGGCTCAGGGGAAGTCTGAGCCAATACTTGTCCTTGTATCCTTCGCACACGCGCTTGGCCATCGGTGACTTAAAGCGCTGGACGAAAAATGCCGCGAGCAGTGTCGACATGTCATTTTTTAAGCCCAAGGCTGGCGGCTGGGGTATGAAGCTGACCTTTCATACCATCGCAGCATGGGCGTATCCTCAATTTCCGCTGCCCAAAGGCATCCATCGCAAGAAAGTGGTTGCAGTGCTGCTGCGGGCACGGGCGGCCAAGCCGGCAATGGTGCGCATACTGATATTCATTCCCGGCCTGTCCAATTACGGCACGCTTTTATCACCCATCCTTGCGGCCGACGGAAAATGGCATACGGTTATTATTCCCCTTTCAAGGTTTACACCAATGGGAAAAGGCGCCCCCTTGGAGAGCCTTGCCAACGCGAGGTTTCTGTCGGTGGGCTTGAATAACGGCGCTGCCGGTGCCAACGAACTGGAGGTCAGCAAGCTGTATTTAATAGACAAGCGCTGATCGGGGGTATGTGGCGGAGCCGCCGCCGTCACGCCCATGCAGAAATTAGCCGCATTTCAAAATGAACGGAACAGACACAGCACTTCGTCGCGATGCCGTACGGTTGGCGGGCGGGGCCGAGAATCCGACGCGGTACCCATCGGGGGTTGGGCGGCATCAAATGGTACCGCAATCTGTCGCCAGCGACGTGAAAAATGGTGATCAGCGTTGGCGACAGATAAAATTTATGTAAAAAAAAACGGGCGGCTGCTAACCGACCGTAGCGATTATTCGATGCCTCGCCGGGTTACTCTCTCTGCTGGCCGACAAACTGCAAAATGAACATAAACAAGTTGATGAAGTCCAGATACAGAATAAAAGCACCCATCACAGATGCCTTCTTGGACGCCTCGGAATTTTCGGCACCCACTAAATACATATATTTAATCTTTTGTGCATCGTAAGCGGTCAATGCCGTGAAAATCAGCACGCCGGCTACGTTAATCAGCATCTCCAATCCGGTGGAGTGGACAAAAAAGCTAACCACCATGGCGATGATCAGGCCGACAAGCGCCATACCGGCAATGCTGCCCAGTTTGGTCAAGTCCTTGTTGGTAAAGGTACCCCAAAGTGCTAATCCGCCAAAGGTTGCTGCGGTGATAAAAAATGCACTAAATACCGACGCCGTGGTAAACACCATCAGCAAAATCGAAATCGTCAAACCAAATGAGGCGGCATAGGCCAAAAACAAGGCGGTAGCAGCAACGGAACTGATTCGGTTAATTGCAAATTGCAACCCCAGCGCCAAAACTACCTGCCCAATGATTAAAAGCAGCCAAGCATGGGCGATCGATGCAACGAGCTTGGGGGACTGCGAAACGCCCAAAGCCACCAAGCCGGTCAACGCCAGCGCAATAGCCATCCATCCGTATGTGCGGTGGATAAACCGCCGCTGATCCAGTTCCATTTCCGGCGAAATACTGGCATTCGCCCGCGCCATCGTCGCTGGGTTAAAATTACCGAAAGCACTCATGTGTTTTGCTTCTCCAAATAAAACAATCGCGCGGGAAGCACCCCACGCTTTACACCCCCATTATATACGTAACGGAGGCAATGCGGGTTTGCTATTCGGGAAAATCGCCCGAACTGATGCAAATACCATGCCCATCACGGCTCATCACGCGATCCATCCGCGTTCACCAAGCAAACGCATGATTTGATTTACCGATTCGGCTACGGACAACTCGTGGGTTGGCAATGTGAGATCAGGCGATTCTGGGATTTCGTACGGGGATGAAATGCCGGGAAAAACCTTGATTTTCCCTGCTTCAGCCAACTTGTATATTCCCGCATGGTCCCGTGATTCACACACCTCCAGCGGCGCCGATAAATAAACTTCCAGATAGCGGTCGGCGCCCAGCAGCTTCTTGACCCTCTGTCGAACAGATGCCAGCGGTGCCAGTACCGCGCAGATGGCAATAATGCCATTGTCGTTCAAAATACGGGCAATACCGCCTATACGCCGCAGATTTTCTGATCGGTCGTCAGCCGAAAAGCCCAAATCGCTGGCAATCTGCCGCCTTAAGTCCAAACCATGAAGCACCACGGGCAATTTACCAAGTTCAAACAAACGCTTTTCCAGCTCGAACGCCAGCGTCGCTTTACCGGAACCAGTTAGACCGGTGAGCAGGATCGTCCCCGGTTTTTGCGCCAGACGCTCGGCTCGCTGTTGCGCCGTAATCTGCGATTGTGCCCTCGCTGCGTGTCCTGCCACCGTAGCCCATGGGTCGGTCGGGCCACTCTGCAGGTCCTGATCCAATATCATCCCGCACGCCACCGTGTTGCTCGTATGACGGTCGATGACAATAAACGCACCAGCGGCACGGTTTCGCTTATACGGGTCAAATGCCAGCGGCTTGGTGGTGGATACCTCGCAGCGTGCTACTTCATTGAGGTGCAGTGTATCGATGGCTTTGGATTCCAGCGTGTTGACATCAATGCCGTGAATGATATTAAGCGTGGTTGGTGCGGTACGCGTGCCATGTTTAATAAGATAGCTGCCATCCGGATTAAATGGTTTTTCATTAAGCCACACTAGGTTGGCCTCAAAGTCGTGGCCAAAATGAGGTGGATTTTCAACGTCCGTGATGACATCTCCCCGGCTGATGTCCAATTCTTCGGCCAGTGTCAAAACCACCGGCATGGGGCATTGGGCTTCCGTTAACTCGCCATCGGCGGTAACAATCGACTTCACGTGTGTTTTGCGGGATGAAGGCAAAATCATAACCTCATCACCAACCCGTATACGCCCTGACGCGATCGAACCCGCAAACCCCCGGAAATTCAAGTTTGGCCGCAGGACCAACTGTACGGGCAGGCGGAAGTCCGTCAAATTGCGATCGGACGCAATATGCACCGTCTCCAGATGGTTAAGCAGCGGCCCGCTTTGATACCAGGGCATGTAGGAACTGCTTTCAACAATATTGTCGCCCTTAAGTGCTGAAATCGGGATAAAGTGGATATCGCGAATGTCCAATTTGGCCGCGAATTCTGAATATTGTGCCTTGATTTCATTAAACTTTTCTTCGGAGTAACCGACCAAGTCCATTTTATTGATGGTCACCACCAAATGCTGAATCCCCAGCAACGAGCAGATAAAGCTGTGGCGGCGGGTTTGCGGCAATACGCCGTGCCGCGCATCGACCAGAATGATGGCCAACTGGCAGGTTGATGCGCCGGTTGCCATATTGCGGGTGTATTGTTCATGCCCCGGAGTGTCGGCAATGATGAATTTGCGTTTGGCAGTGGAAAAGAAACGATACGCCACATCAATCGTGATGCCTTGTTCCCGTTCGGCCTTCAACCCATCCGTCAGCAGCGCTAAATCCATCTCGCCGCCCGTTGTGCCGTGCCGCACGCTGTCCCGTCTGACCGCGGCCAACTGGTCTTCATAAATCGTTTTGGTGTCGTGCAGCAACCGTCCAATAAGTGTGCTTTTGCCGTCATCCACTGAGCCGCATGTTAGGAACCGCAGCAACTCCTTGCGTTGATTGCGTTCCAGATAAGAATGGATGTCTTCATTGTGTAAAAAAGTCTCTACTGCTGTCATCGTTTATTTTCCCGTCTGTTCGTGTTGTCCGTAAATACTGGCCGGTGCCGTCCGGAACCGTACAATATTAAAAATATCCTTCACGCTTTTTTTGTTCCATCGATCCCTGTTCGTCATGATCAATAGCCCGTCCGGCCCGCTCCGACTGCCGAAATAGTAACATTTCCTCAATAATCTTCGGCAGTGTATCGGCCTGTGATTCAATGGCACCCGTCAGTGGATAACAACCCAGCGTGCGAAACCGCACATGCCTTACGGACGGCGCTTCTCCGGCTGCGAGCGGATAACGTTCGTCATTGACATAAATAAGCTGAGGATCGCGCCGCACCACGGGCCGGGGCGCGGCGAAATAGAGCGGACAGAGTTCGATCTTTTCCTGAAAAATATATTGCCAGATATCCAGCTCCGTCCAGTTGGAAAGAGGAAATACGCGAATCGACTCGCCCGGGTTGATGCGCGCATTGTAGATGTTCCACATCTCCGGCCGTTGATTTTTCGGGTCCCATTGGTAATGCTTATCGCGGAAGGAAAAAATGCGTTCCTTAGCGCGGGACTTTTCCTCTTCACGCCGCGCGCCACCAAACGCGGCGTCAAATTTATGCTGTTTTAAGGCCTGTAACAAGCCCTGCAGGTTCATATTATGCGTATATTTCGCGCTGCCGGAATCAAACGGGTTGATGCCTGCGCGAATGGCGTCCATGTTGGTGTGCACCAGTAAATTCAATCCGTATTTGGCGACGACCTGATTGCGGAAGGCGTAAACTTCCTTGAAATCCCATGTCGTATCGATGTGCAGAAAAGGAAACGGCGGTTTGCCAGGATAAAACGCCTTGAGCGCCAGATGCAGCATCACCGACGAATCCTTACCGCTGGAAAACAGCATGACCGGGCGTTCAAATTCCGCGGCTACTTCACGCATGATGTGAATGCTCTCGGCTTCAAGTTCCTTCAAATGCGTCATCGCTTTTGGCATGTTTATGCTACCCTTTCATCCTTTAACCTACTATTCCTATAAGAATACTAGGTATTTGCGATATTGCAAGCACCCAGGAGCCTGTCCAAGTAATAGCAGAGCTGCGATGGGCCGGAAATGCTCCGGAAGCAAGGCGTCGGGCCGACGGCGACTCTGGTGAAGATGAGTCGCAGTGGCCCGAGAACGCCGCAGACGGGGCGTTTGCGGCACACCCCCGGGGCGGCACGTCTTTTGACCGGCCTCTGCGGCGCGGCTTCCTCGGCGTATCATCTTCTCCCGATACGCCTCGTCGCCGCTTCTTGATGCCCGCCAAAATCCATGCCGTCACAGTCCCTGTTATTACTTGGACAGGCTCCCAGTCCGCTCCACATCCCGCGTCCATGCCTAACTCGGCAAATTTATCCGAGTGGACGGCCGGCGCATAGCCGGTTTGCCGCATCGCGGGATTATAGGCCGCCAGCCCAACCCCATCAGATGCCCGCACCAGCCCATGTGTGAGATGAGATTAAGTGACGGGAGTTCGGGATAAAAGCATCATGGTTGGCTGTTTTGGAAACCGTATAAGTTTTCACCGGATAAGACCGAGTGCCTATCGTGCAACCATGCGTTTTCTACCGACGCTTCATCCCACGGACGACAAAAATTTGCCAAAAATGGCCGGAGATATATGGCTCCTCATTCCAAATTTGCGCTAAAAGAGGAAAGTTGCGCTTGCTACATCGGAGAACTGAAATAGAATATGTGCCTCGCTGGGTTCGCTTGGCGACTAGAGGCCGTAGCTCAGCTGGTAGAGCAACAGACTTTTAATCTGTTGGTCCTGGGTTCGATCCCCAGCGGCCTCAATTTTCACCAGGGTTGCCATCGGCCCGACGCCCTGCATCCGGGGCATCTCCGGCAGCTCGCAGCCTTGCTATGACTTGGACAGACTGCCAGGCTTTACCGACGATGCGGCTAACTCAACGGTATTGCCTTACTAACCAACAGCCCATCGTTCCAATATCGACTCAGGCAATGCCGAGGCGCACAATTAAGCGTGATATGCGGTTACAAGGTCGCCGGGGAGACGCGCCGATGTGAATAAGACGGTGACCGCATGCGTGGGGCAGCGGTACGGTACCGTTCAATTCGGCGGAGATGTGGGCAGGCGGCGAGAATTTTTAGAACCGCTCTACCTCTTGAAATCGATAGTCCAAAGCGTTTGCGTTTGCACGCGGACGGGTGCAAGTTGCTTCACAATAGGATTTGCCAGCCGCCCGCTTTCAAAGCATAATCCGGGTGGTGGTACTTCTAATTTGATGCTAACTCAGAAAGGGGTCGCTGTAAGATGGAATTCCTGAAATTATTAACCGAAACACCAGGGCCGCCAGGGCGGGAAGAACTTGTACGGTCCGTCATCCTGCGTGAAATTCAAGGTGTATTTGATGAAGTAAGGGTCGATGCGCTTGGCTCTTTGATCTGCACCAAGAAAACCACAACGGGAAAGGCTCCGACGGCGCGCGTGATGATCGCAGCGCACATGGATCAAATCGGTTTTTACGTCCGGCATATTGACGATAAAGGCTTCATCCGTATCCACAATGTTGGAGGATTTGATCCGCGTAATCTCACGGCTCAAAAAGTTCGGATTGGCGGCCAAAAAGAAATTTTTGGTGTGCTCAACCCGGCTGGAAAGCCCACCCATATGGCCACGGAGGAAGATCGGAAAAAGATGTACCAAATTTCCGATTTGTTCGTGGATACAGGATTGACGGCCAAAAAATTGCAGGATGCCGTTCGCATTGGGGATCCGGTTACCTTGGTGAGGGAATTCAGCGAACTGGGCAGTTTTGTCTCGGGTCAAGCCATGGATAATCGCGCCGCGGTGTGGGTGGCAGTGCGGGCCTTGCAACGGATTAAAAAAACGCCCTACGACATACATGTGGTCTTCACCGTACAGGAGGAAGTGGGGCTGCGAGGAGCCGGGCCGGCGACATTCGGATTAGACCCCGAGCTATGCATCGCATTGGATACCACGCTGGCGTGTGATACGCCCGGCACCCCGCCTGAGCAGAGCATCACGCAGGCCGGCGGCGGCGTCGGTATAAAAGTTATGGATGGAGCATCCATCAGCGATCGAGCTTTGGTGGACCAGTTTGTGCTCATGGCCGGTAAGAAGAAAATTCCCTACCAGTTGGAGCTTCTACCTGCAGGGGGTACGGATGCGGGCGCTATGCAGCGCAGCCGCGCAGGCATACGCACCATTACGCTCAGCGTGCCTACACGCTACATTCATACGGTTAATGAAATGGTGCATCGGGACGATCTGCACGCAGCCCGTGATTTGCTGGCTGCCTGGCTCGGCGGCTGATTTCCCTGATGCCCGACGCTGCATGCTCGCGATAAATCCGCAAGACACGTATTTCGGAGCAGAATCATGAAGCCGTTTACTTTTGACCAGGATACCTGCCGCAATCTGGACAGGGCACGGAGTCTTGAATGGCTCTGTACCAACGGGCGTGGCGGATATGCGTCGGGAACTATCGCGGGTATCAATACACGTAAATACCATGCATATCTTGCCGCATCTCTTCGACCTCCCATTGACCGCTACATACTTTGGTCCCGGGTGGAAGATCGTATCATCATCGGGGAAAAAGGTTATGCTCTTTCCACCAATGATTTTCCCGGCGCCGTCGAACCCACCGGCTATCGCAATTTAATACAGTTTACCCAGGAGGCCGGGCCGGTTTGGGACTTTCGATGTGGTGATGTTCTCATCCGTAAATCGCTCATCATGCCGCACCAGCAGCAGGTAAGTATCCTGCGTTATGAAATTATTGAATCGCCAGCGAAGCGCCAGGAAATTCGCCTCATGGTACTCAATATGCTTTCGGGGCGGCATTTTCATAACACCACTACCAGTGAAAATCGGCTCAACTGGACGCATTGCTCACATCACCACGACTCGCAAAACATGGGCTTTCGTGCCGTGGGTTGTCCATTTGAAATTTATTTCACGCATAACGCTGCCGATTTTCATGATGGCCCGTGCTGGTGGTACAACTTTGTTCTGACGCAGGAAACGCAGCGTGGCTACCCGGATCGCGATGATCTTTGGACGCCCGGCGCTTTAGAATTTCTCCTTAAGCCGGGGCGACCCGCCTTCATTATTGCCTGCACCAAGCCCATCGACCGGGTGGAACATTCAGCGCTGGTGCTCAAGGAACAGGCGCGATGGCAGAGTATTGCCGATACCCCCGCCCTGGATGAACCGTATTCCAACTTGCTGCAAACTCTGTTTGTCGCGGCTGACCAATTCGTAGTGCAGCGGGCCGCTGACATAAAACAGCATCATAAACTGTCGGTTATTGCCGGTTACCCGTGGTTTGAAGACTGGGGGCGCGACACATTTATAAGCCTGCCAGGGCTGACCCTGGCCACCAACCGCGGTGGTGCCGCCCGCGATATTCTGACCACCTTCGCGGATCATATCCAAAATGGTATAGTGCCCAATCGTTTTCCTGATGATGCAGATCATCCGGACTACAATACCGTCGATGCGTCGCTATGGTTTATCAATGCCGCCTTTCAATATTGGCGCTATACCGGCGACGTGGCATTTTTGGTAGATTATCTCTACAACCCCATCAGCCAGATCATTGACCACTATCAGCATGGAACGTCCTTCGGCATCCATATGGACAGCGATGGCCTGATGTGTTGCGGCGTTCCCGGCGCTAACCTGACATGGATGGACGCTAAAATAGGCGACTACGTGGTGACCCCGCGCTACGGCAAACCCATTGAAATCAGTGGCTTGTGGTACAACGCCGTGCGTATTATGGAATTAGTAGCCCAATATAAAAAAGATACCGACCGCGCAAACCAGATGCGCCGCATTGCCGAACTGATAGAAAAATCTCTGCCCGCTAAATTCTGGCTCGGCGGAGCCGGTTATTATGCCGATGTGCTTGGCCCCGGTGATGCGCCCGATCGTTTGCTGCGCCCCAATCAGCTTATTGCTGCGGCGTTGCCGTTTTCCCCCATGCCCCGCGAGCATCTTGCCGCGGTGGTTAGTACTGCGCGCGACAAATTACTTACTCCTATGGGCCTACGCACCCTGGCGCCTGGCAGCCCGGGCTATTGCGGGCGTTATCAAGGTGACCAAACCTCACGCGATCACGCCTACCATCAGGGGACAGCTTGGCCGTGGCTCATCGGCCCGTTTGTATCGGCCTTTGTCCGTGCCTTTCCACAATCCTCACGTGAGGAGCGTTTTGCTTTTATCCAGCCCCTTGGGGACCGTATGGGCACCTATGGAATCGGCTCGCTGGCTGAAATAGCAGATGGCGATGCACCGCATCAACCGCGAGGCTGTATCGCCCAAGCTTGGTCCGTCGCAGAAGTCTTGCGCGTATTGTGGGAAGATGTGCTGCAGAAGGCCCCGCGCATTCCCGGCCGATAAATCGGCATCAAACCAGATATTCATATTGACGCGGCTCCTTAATCACCCGTGCGTGTTTGGCCGCGGGGCCTGTATCCGCGCGTTCACCAAACCGCGCAAAGAAGCGAGCTGGTTCAAGCCCGGCGGCTACATGGGCTGCGGGCATCAACGCATTCTCTCGCGTATCGCACCCGTCCACCGCATGCGTCCAAATGGCCGCGTCATCGTCGCCAAGGTGGCCGAGTATGCGTTGGCCCGTGTGCGGCGCGTCCAAAAAAACAGCGTGCAATTTACGCCATCGCGCAATTCCAGTATCCTGCCGGGTTTAATCCTTGGGTTGGGGGTGGTAGTCGCCCTCACTGTTGGCGTCAGGTGGAAAGTATAAAGCAATGTCCATGTCGTTAATGCGAAAATACAGTAAACCGCTTATGGCGGTATTTGGTGTGGTGCTCATGATCACCTTTTTGCTCGGTTACGCCTACACAAGTGGCAGCGGATCCGGAGCGCCTACGATGGTCATTGGCCATCTGGGCTCTACGCCCGTCACCAACACGGAACTTATTCCGTATCAAATTGATGTGCACGTCTTGAAGATCATGGCTCAGAACGACCCTCAATTTGCCAACGAATACATGGGCTGGGAGGGCCGCAGTTCGCGGTCGAATCTTGCCCTGAAGTTTTTCCTGCTTGTCAAAGAAGCCCAGAGCTATGGCCTGCTGCCGGATAATGGCTTCCCAGCCGATATGCAGGGTACCAAGGCCTTCGGTAGGGCGGTGGCATCGGTGACGGCCAATTCTAACTTTGCCGTGGAAAATGTAGCTCAGGCTCTTGGCGATTTAAGCATGGTCGACCGCATGTTTCAACTCGCCACCCAAACGGTTACTCCCAGCCGCCCTCAGGTGCTCCATTATGTCACCCGCATTACCACCAACCTGCAAATGCAGTATGTCAAGCTTTCGGCACGGCAATGGATAAAAACCCACACGATTCAACCCAGTCCGGTGCTGATGAGTTTGCTTTACGACAGATATAAATCCGTTTTGCCGTGGAATCCATTGCGTTCCGCCAAGCCTTCTGAAATTGCGGGTGCCCGGTATCCGTTCGGCTTCCGTTATCCCAATCGCGTCAAACTGGAATTTATCAAATTCAGTGCGGCCGCTGTTGCCAAAACCATGCATCCGAGTTTAGATGATGTCTCCGAGGCCTATACTTATTACCGTACCCACCGATCAGAGTTTGATATTTCGCCTGCGCAAACGGTCAAAGGCGTTAAACAGCCCGCAAAATATGAATCCTTCAACAGCGTCAAGGCCCGCTTGGTGCGGGCGCAGATTGACAAAAAAATTCAGGCGCTTTTTATGCGCATGACCTCGGCCGCCAACCATATGGCCAATCACCCATGGAAGGCCTTCGATGCCACCGGGTACCACAAACGCATCAAAGTTGGCCGATGGGTACACTACAGCACCATCGCCGATAAGTTGGCCGCCCGCTTCGGTTACAAGCCGCAGATCGGCCGCATTACCACGTGGACATCTGCTTCCCAGTTGAACGATTACCAGGACTTGTCCAGCGCCTTGACGGCACCGGGTGCTTTGCCGCAATCGGAAGGCATCGCGTACCTTGCGATGCGTGTCCGCGCACTGGACCTCCATTCACAGGGGGATGGTCTGCTGCTGCACCTGCAGGTGGGACGACAAGGGCCGGTATTAATCAACCGTACCAACGGTGACGTGTATGTGTATCGTGTCACGGCGGTGAGTCTGGCGCATGACCCGCCTGACATCGCGCAGGTGAAGGATAAGGTGCTGCATGCAGCGAAGCTATACCTGGCGTTGAAAGCCCTTTATCAGCAGGGATTAAAACTTGCTGCGTTGGCGCCGCAACGCAGCCTGAAAAAGATGGCTGTCGCCGATGGTCTTGCTGTAAGAAATTCGGGCGTGTTCCGCCCGCTCACGCCTGAACCCATTTATCCGGGTGTACCGCATTCGCCCCAGATGGCCGAGCCCGCGCCAATTAACGGTTTGGATTTCCGCAGCCGCCAATTGGTGGGCGCTGCGTTTAATCTTGCTTATGAGGCGCACCTGCATGGTGCGAAAACGACCGCTTTCAACTCGATGACAAAATCTGATTTAACGGCTTTGGCATCGAGTGAGCTTATGGGCCCGCATCATCCCGCGGCCTGTATGGTGTTGCATCGCTATCTCGTGGCCATCGCCATGCAATTGGGGGGATACGATGCAGTGCCAGGCAATGCACTTAAAAGTGCGATGTTACTTAGTGGTGCCGAACAGGCCATGTTAAATGATCCATCGCAACAAGCCTACGTACCGTGGTTTGTGATGAAGCAAATTGAGGCGCGGATGCAGTATAGAGCCACCCATTAATTGATTGCGCAAATACGCGCGGGAAGCTGCTCTTGATACCCCGTCTGTTCACCCCTAAAATCCGTCGTTGTCGGGGTGCTGGGCAAGCGCCCGGTTAAGGAGTTAGCATTGTGACTACCGCTATGGAGGGCTCAGTTGGTAAAAATCCGGCTGGAGCCGACTACTCGTCCCAGTCCGGGCAATTGCACTTTTGGCTCCGGCGCGTTCATTCGCTGGCTGGTTTGGCGTTTGGTGGCTTTGTCGCATTCCACCTGACCGTCTGTGCGACCACTCTCAGCCCGGTGACCTATCAGCAGGAAGTTAATCGCATTGCATCGCTTGGGCCAAACTTGGCGTTTGTCGAGTTTACATTCATCTGGCTGCCACTGCTGATCCATATGCTTTACGGCGTTTATATCATCGGCCGCGGCTCCAAGTGGAATGGCGTGCGCTACAACTACGGCGGCAACATCAGATATACCCTTCAGCGCGTCACCGGTTTGATCCTGCTGGTGTTTCTGGCGTACCATCTGGCCACTATGCATCGGTGGGGTTTGGCGCTGGTTTACGATCTGACTCATTGGTCGGCCCTTTCAAGTTTCCCGTGGTTTCATCCCAGCACGGCCTATGGCAGCACCGTGACTGCAATAAAGACCCCTTACAGCCCTAACCCATGGTTTTGGGCTAATGTCATCTCCGATGTGCTCTATTTTCTGGGCGTGTGGGCAGCCGTCTTCCATCTGGCCAATGGGCTCTGGACGGCCGCCATCGCCTGGGGACTCACCGTGACGGCCGTGGCTCAACGTCGCTGGGGCAATGTGTGCCTAGCGGTGGGCATCATTGTCGGCATCATCGGCACTGGTGCATTGCTTGGAGTAACCGTATTGGGCAAACCATCGGGCAATCTGCCTGAAACTGGAGTGGTGGTGCGGTACATGCAGAAGAATGCATCACACGCCAGCGCCCGTCGTCGCGTACCGTTAAGCACGTGTGGCTTGACCCTGCGACCTCATATAAACGACGCGACAACGGCCGCAAAAGCGAGCTGACGCGGATGGAGCTTTTATAAATGACGCATAAACGTGTAATTGTGGTTGGTGGCGGGCTCGCGGGCCTCTCTACCTCTATGAAACTTTCGGAAGAAGGCGTTGCCGTCGATCTTTTCTCCCTCGTGCCTGTTAAGCGGTCGCACAGTGTTTGTGCTCAGGGCGGCATTAATGCGTGCAATGACGTTGCGCGCCAGCAAGGCTACAGCGAGTGGGAGCATTTCGAGGAAACCGTTTTCGGCGGCGATTTTCTCGCCAACCAGCCCCCCGTGCTGGAAATGGCACGCACTGCCCCGTCAATTATCGATCTGCTGGATCGAATGGGGGTACCGTTCAGCCGCACGCCCGAGGGGAATCGCGATCTGCGTCTCTTTGGTGGTTCTCTTTACAAGCGCACGTTTTACGCCGGTGCCACAACCGGTCAGCAGTTGCTATACGCCTTGGATGAGCAGGTACGCCATCATGAAGTCCAGGGGCATATTACCAAGTATGAATTTTGGGAATTTCTGGCCCCCATCATAGATGACGGCGGGCGGTGCGTCGGTATTGTTGCCCAGGACCTACGCACCATGCAGATAAGATCATTTCGCGCCGATGCAGTGGTGATGGCCACCGGCGGCAACGGACTTATTTTCGGCCAAAGTACCATGAGCATCATCTGCACCGGTTCGGGCACGGCCCGCTGCTATCAGGCGGGGGCCAAGCTCGGCAATCCGGAATTTGTCCAGGTGCATCCCACCGCTATCCCCGGTGAAGACAAATGCCGTCTGATGAGTGAATCGGCCCGCGGCGAAGGCGGCCGGCTCTGGGTGCCCCGAAAACGGCAGGATTCACGCCACCCCAACGATATTCCCGAAGAGGAACGCGATTATTTCCTTGAGCGCCTCTACCCCAAATACAAAAATATTGTTCCCCGCGACATTGCCACCCGTGAAATATTCTACATCTGCGAGCAGGGAATGGGCATTGGCGGGGGACAGATGGTGTATCTGGACCTGACCGAAAAAGCCACCGGCATCCCCTACGACGTGCTGAAGCGCAAGCTGGGTGGCATATTGGAAATTTACGAAAAATTTGTGGGTGTTGACCCGCTCATAGAACCGATGAAAATTTACCCCGCCGTTCACTATTCTATGGGCGGGCTCTGGGTTGACTTCGCCAAAGATGAAAAAACGGGAGGGCTGCGCAAAGCCGATCCCCGCAATCATATGACCCATATCTCCGGGCTTTACGCCGCCGGTGAGGCCGATTATCAGTTCCACGGCGCCAATCGTCTCGGTGCGAATTCTCTACTGTCGTGCATTTTTACAGGGCTTTTCATCGCGCCGGGAATAAAAAAGTTTATTGAATCACAGCCTGCCGTTGCAGAGAAAACGCAATCGCTTTACGACAATGCCGTCCAGAATCAACAGGCCATCATGACCAGGCTCCTCGGTTCCAGGGGAACGGACAATCCGTATGTCATGCATCGTGAACTGGGCAAGGCGATGAGTGACAACGTGACCATTATCCGTTCCAATGGTAAGTTGAAGCAGACGCTTGATCTGATTGAATCGCTGAAAGATCGCTACCGGAACAATCTTGGTCTGCCTGACTCAGGTCTGTGGAATAATCAGTCACTCGGCTTTGCACGTGCTTGCTGGGACATGATTTTGCTTGGTGAGGCCGTAACCAAGGCAGCGCTGGCACGCGAAGAGTCACGGGGTTCTCACTTCAAAATCCCCGACGAATTTGTCGATCGTCACGATCTGCCGCTGGATCAGCGGGCCCTGCAACGCGATGATGAGCACTGGCTGAAAACCACACTTGTATCGTTTGTGGACGGCCAGGCCACGCTGGGCTATGAACCTGTCGATGTATCATTGGTTGCGCCGCGTGCGCGAAACTATGGCAAGGTGACTGCACCGGCGACGAATGCGCCAACTGCCGGTGCAGCGGCTTGATTTCGATTGAAGAGGAAGAAAAATGATTGCCCCGGCCGAGAAAGGCAAAACCGTTAAACTTAATATTCTGCGGCAGGATTCGCCCGACGCTAAACCCTATTGGCAGAATTTTGAAGTGCCCTGCAATGCAGGCAGCAATGTCACGTCCCTGTTGCGGAGCATTTCCGAAAGCCCGGTCACCGCTGGCGGAGCCAAAGTCGCACCGCCCGCGTATGAGGCGAGTTGTCTGGAGGAAGTGTGCGGCAGTTGCACCATGGTGATCAACGGTCGGGTGCGTCAGGCGTGTTCAACGCTTGTCCGAAAAATTCACCCCCATGACAGCGAAGAGCCGATTACCATCGAGCCTATGACTAAATTCCCGGTGATTCGTGATCTGGTCGTGGATCGTTCCCGTACATTTGAAAACCTCAAACGAATAAAAGCCTGGATACCCATTGACAGTTCATATAACCTTGGCCCCGGTCCTCGAATTACACCGGAAGAGCAGCAGGCTATGTACCCGCTTTCTCGCTGCATGACGTGCGGCGCGTGTCTGGAAGCGTGTCCGCAGTTCACCCGCGATAACAATTTCGTCGGCGCCCAGATCATTTCCATCGCCCGGTACTACAACATGCATCCCAATGGAAAAATTCTTAAAGATGAACGCATGGAAGTGCTAATGGGTGAAGGCGGGATTACCGATTGTGGCAATGCCCAGAATTGCGTTAAGGTCTGCCCCAAGGAAATACCGCTCACGGAAAGCATCGGCGTCATCGGCCGGGCCGCTACGGTTTATTCCATTAAGAAGTTTTTCAGCAAGTAGGTGCGGTACCGGCACCCAAGCAGACTTCCAGCGCCGGTTGCGGCCCGCGCTCAGCAAGCCCTTGCCCGGTTTCACGTCTTTGAATTGCCTGCGGCAGAAGTGCCATACCAATGAGTTACGCCGTTACAATGGGGTTGATGAAAGAATCGGAACTTTTAGCCTGGCTTTGCAAAAACGCAGTAAAAACCGCGACGGTCCCTGTACCCATTGGTGATGATATGGCCGGTGTGTCTCTGCCGAAGCAGATGAGCCGAGATGGGCTGACATTATTAAAAATTGACCAATGTCTGGATCAAGTTCATTTTAACCTCAGTCAACATACGCCGAGCCAAATTGGCCGCAAGGCCATTAACCGGTGTCTCTCAGACTGCGCGGCTATGGCGGCACGGCCCACGGCTATTTTGATCTCCGTGGCGCTGCCCATGCACGTGACGTTGCCGTGGACGAAGCGGCTCTATCAAGGGTGCCGGTTGGCCGCCCGCGAAGCGGCATGCTCTATTGTGGGCGGTGATACGGCGCTCTGGGATCAAAGGCTTGTCATCACCGTTGCCGCTGTCGGTGTGCCTTGGCGCCACGCCATACTGCGTAGTGGTGCCAAAGCCGGTGATGCCCTGTGTGTTTCCGGACAACTCGGCGGCAGTATTCTGGGCCGCCATCTCTCATTTTCACCGCGCATCCAACTGGCCCGCCGCCTGACAGAAATCGTGCGCATCCATGCCATGATGGATATTTCTGATGGTCTGGCCATTGATCTGCCGCGTTTGCTTTCCATGTCCGGTGCCGGAGCCGAAGTAGATGCTGCCCGCATTCCCGTCCACCCCGATGCCCGTCGCCTGTCTCGGCGCGATGGTCAGAACCCTTTGCACCATGCTCTGTGTGATGGCGAAGACTACGAATTGCTTTTCACCCTTTCCCAGCGCGATGCCGCCAAGCTCGCTGGTACCGGTCTTCCCGTCAGTATTATTGGGAAAATTACCCGGCAGCGTAATGCAATAATATTATTCAATGATCGCCGGTCGCAGCCGTGGCCCGCAGGCGGGTGGGATCACGGCCCAAGCGGCCGACCGATGCCGCAAAGCCGATCGATTTGTGCGGAGACCAGAGACTAGATGCGTATTGATGTCAGTGGTGACAAACTGGTGGTCATTTGCTCCAATGCCGGGCATACGCGCGCGCTTGGTTCGGCCTTGGGCGCCGCAGCGGAAATAGATCAGTGCATTGCGATGGATGGTGATCTGGGGGTAGGCAAGACTGAACTGGTGCGGGGCCTTGCATTGGGGGCTGGCGTGATTGATGCGTCGCTCATTTCCAGTCCCACCTATGTTTTATTAAATGTGTACCCCGCCGACAACCCCGCCGGTGCCAAAACCATTTTTCATCTTGATGCCTACCGCATTGTCGACGAAAGTGGATTTGACGCTGTTGGATGGAATGATTTATTTGGGCAAAAGGCCATTATCGCGGTGGAATGGGCGCACCATGTGCGGCCCCTGCTGCCGCATGATACCTTGTTTATTGCGGGAGAGTGGCTGGCCGACGACGATCGCTGTTGGACATTATCGGCGCGCGGCACGCGATCCGAATCGCTGCTTCACGCCGTCCAGCTGGCGCTTGCCAGTCATTCGCGGCCCTGACTCTGGCGGCATATAATTCCATGGTCAAGTGATACTGCTGAAACGGAGAGCGAATCAAACCCCCATGATTACACTGAACATTGAACCACGGCACAAACTGGCGCTTTTTGGTCCGGCCGATCGCAACCTCAAACTCCTTCGCGAACTCATGGGTGTGCAGATTTTTGCATCGGGTGAGCACCTTAAAATCAGTGGCGATGCCCAAGCCGTTGAACGGTGTGTAGCCGTCGTAAGCGAGTTGCGCCGTCATATTCCCCGGAACGGCGCAATTACGGCCGATGACGTGGGCAGGGCCGCGGCGCGCTTCGCCCAAGAAGCGGAGGTCGATGGGCCATTGGATGTCGCCATATCCGGCAGGGGCGTCACGCCGCGCACACCCGGACAGGTAACATATCTCAACGCCATGGAAGAAAGAGATTTGGTTTTCTGTGCCGGCCCTGCGGGGACGGGAAAAACATTTCTGGCGGTTGCGCTGGCGGTCAGCATGCTTCGGCGCAGTCGGATTCGGCGGTTGGTATTGGTGCGGCCGGCCGTGGAGGCGGGTGAAAAGCTGGGCTTCCTGCCGGGCGATATTCAGGCCAAGGTAAATCCGTATCTGCGCCCTCTGCTTGACGCACTGCACGATATGATGCCGTACGAACAAATCCGCAGACTCATGAGCAATGATGTTATTGAATTAGCACCGCTCGCTTACATGCGCGGACGCACCTTGAACGATGCGATGATCATCCTTGACGAAGCGCAAAACACAACACCATCTCAAATGCTGATGTTTCTTACCCGTTTGGGACACAACAGCAAAATGGTCATCACCGGTGATCCAACGCAAGTCGATCTTGAAGCGGACCAAATCAGCGGTCTGGTGGATGCACGCTGCAAACTATCCGGTATCAAGGGGATCGGTTTCGTCGAGCTTGGACGCCAAGACATCGTCCGACATCTGCTGGTGCAGAACGTGGTCGAGGCCTACCAGCGCCCCGACAAAAAGTGAAACGCCTCAGCACGTTCAAGGTAAAGCCCCAACTGCAGCAAGCCATTTTGGCTTACTGCCCATTTTCCGAAACCGGCACCGTACGGCGATCAAAGCCCGGCTTTTAACTGGCGTTCGGCCTCGGTCCAGTCGGAGGTGGCACTGCCAGGGCCAAATCCGCGCTTCAGAAAAAGTTGGTAAGCACGTTCGGCGACCTGTTCATGGGTGATCACCTTCGGCGTAGTCCCTTGGGCTTTGGTCATTGCGGTGCCACTACCCTTGGTCTCAGAACGGCTGACGGGTACCGCAGTCACTTTTTCGATTGCCACAGTGTTCTTTTTTCTTGCAGGCATGACGTATCTCCTTATAACTCGGCCATTGCGCCGATCTCAAAACACCTCCATCAATACGCGTCCGGGGCGGAAATCCTCTTCCCGCCTTCATGCCGGACCCTTCCGCCAGCTTACGGAAGTCCTCGACTTAGACCCCTTACAAGCAGCCCAACCCGCGGATGGACCTTATCAGTCCAACGCTCCCTATCTTGTATTGAAATCGTGTGGTCATGTCAAGTCGAAATTTTATCGAGCCGATAAAATTTCGGGTGGTGATGGTCTGTCTGCGAAAATTCGCAACTGTTAATCAGCCACTGCGAAGGTTGCGGCAAATGTCGCAAAGATCGCGTTTGAGCGAGGCTTGCTCGAATAGGCATTGAATAGTAGTCGGTTTTTAAGGGTTTGCGATGCCCCCGAAGGGCGTTAAACTCAAGCGCAAATCGGTGCGAATTGGTTTTGAAAACCAATTCAGCGGCATAGGCGTCACTAGGCCGCACGCCGGTAAGCCCAAAGAGGCCGCGCGGACCGTGCAGGCAAGTGCTGGTTATATAAAGTCTTCTGCGCTTATTGCAAAATCTCCACCAGAGGTTTACTTTGGGCGCAAACCGCTGCCCCATCAGCCACAAACGCTGTTTGACAAGATATTTGCGTGGATATGTTCGATTTTAATCCACGCTATCGCTTTTATGGTGATCTTGATTCTCTATACTGTCCTCAAGCCGCCGCCTAAGCCACCACCCAAACAAATGGTAGTACCTGAATCTTTTTACCACAGCAGCGCAACGGACAGACTGTTGCAAAAAGCCGAGGCCCGCGAGGGAAAACTCCTTGCGGCCAAGGAGCGTTCCATGGAATCGCTCTCTCACGCCATCGATCCGGTCAACACGCGTAATCTGCTCTCCGATAGCCGGGCCAAGCGTTTAAGTATCATTGGCGTTGCCCCAGCAACCTCCGGCACCCGCTGGGATGTTTTTACCCATGGCGCCGATTCGCAGTTGGGCGTCCCCGGCGGAGCCGCTCTCGGGCGATCGACAGTCACCTTTTTTGGCGTCACTTCCCGAGCCCGAAAAGTGGTATTTATCATAGACCATTCGGGTTCAATGATTGGTCGGCTTCACTTGGTGCGCGCGGAAGTACGCCGGGCGATCAATCACCTCATGCCATTTCAAAGATTCGCAATTGTGGTTTTTGCGGCGCACCCCCACATTCTTGGCAACCAGTCAGGCTTAATTCGGGCTACACGCTCCGCTGTAACGGATATGGATTTTCTTCTAAAAGGCCACCACATTATTGCCGAGGGACACAATAACGGAATGGTCCAACCTTTCGCCATGGCATTTCGCGTCGCATACGCCATGCAACCGGATGTGATCTATTTCCTCACCGACGGCCATTTCAATCCCCGATTGCTGCAATTTATTTCCACGCAAACACGTGAGCATCCGGTGCCGGTGAATACGTTTTTGCTCCTCAGCCATGACCCAGCCATTGGAAGTGAGATGCGACAAATCGCTCAATTGACCCATGGAACATTCCATCTCGTATCACGGCGCGAGCTTTACGGCCGAGACTAACCCGGATATTTCATCAGTATTAACGTTCGGCGACTTGCGCGTAGGCCTTGC
>DZDI01000178.1:0-1726 GCA_022730455.1 Phycisphaera mikurensis
CGAAGGCGCGACCGTCACCCCAACCGGGCCTACCGTCACCGACCGTCACCCGGGGGATGGCGAAAACCGGGCGTTCTTGAAAGAAGGTGACGGTGTGGCGCCTGATGACGGTATCGCCGGAACTTCTGGCAATGGCTCAGGGGCCGAGATGGAAGAAGGGTTTTTATGAAGCTGGCTAGCCTGATTGATCAATTTCAAGGCGAGGGTGAATCGCCGTTCAAGCAACCCCGGCTATTTATCCTTTTTCTCTCTCCCCATAAATTAAGGAAAGATACCGTCATTTGCGTCACCACCGTCATCACCTCGATAAAACCCTTAATTTACAACGCTTGGCTTAGCGACGAGACAAAAAACGTTTGCGTCATCGACCGTCACCGACCGTCACCCTACCGTCACCACGAACGATGGTTCCAATGGTTTTTGCGTCACCCAACCGAGGCTTTGCGTCATCGACCGTCACCGACCGCCGCCGGGAAAGCCGAGAAAATGGGGCATTTTCTGCAAAAGGTGACGCTGATGACGCAAATGACGGTGCTTCCGGAAGCTTTTATGGATCGTTCACTGGTCGAGGTGGGCGAGGGGCCGCTTAAGAACCTGCGTGGCTTGATTGATAAAGTCCAGCGTAGGGGCATAGCGCCGGTGATGCAGGGAATTTTTCTGCGGCGGAAAACTTTGGATGGCCCAATGCCGCCAGCATGGTCTGAACTGCGGTGCCGGCCGGAACCCGGCATGGTGTTCTCTTTGCCGCTATCGAAGATCGGCATGAAGTGCCTACGGCATAGAGGGAGCGACATACATGGCTGACGTAGCATTGATGGTTGCGGAATTGCATCGCCAAGGCGTGCGGTTTTTCATGGCAGGTGATAGGTTGCGGTGGCGGGCACCCAAGGGGTGTATGACGACGGGAAGGCGGGAATTTTTCCGCCGCCACCAAGCGGAACTGGTGGCCTTCCTGGCCGCCGAGGGACGGCGGGCTGGCGAGCGAAAAGAGGTGGGGCAGAATGCCGTTAATTCCAGTTATTCAGGGCATGCGGTCATGAGCCGCCTGGAGATCGCACAGGATTGCCTAAATCGTCTGGTGCGGGATGACCGCCGGCAGCGTGAAATCGTCGGGAAAGCAAAGTTGGCCGCCAAAGGCTGGCTATTTCTCGGAGCAGATTATCACCGGCATATTCTTTCAGAAATGTTATTGGGTGCAGTTGAACAATTCGTAGGTAAGCGAATTTGCTTTAGCGAGTTTGTCAGGGAAACAGATGATGGCGAACAATTATTTCAAGGATGGTTTTTAGCGGCAGTGCCCGCAATGCCATCAAATAATCCCGTACCAAAAACACCGAACGTGGCGGAAAGTGCGAGTGCGTTAAAACCCACGCCGGTGGTGCAGGGCAAACTGCCGTGGCGGCTATGGGATTGACAAAAGTATCCATCGTTTGGGATGCCTCTTTGACGGTGATATTGACACCTTTTGGTTTGGCGTCAATACGGCTGAAATAAGTGATGTTGACAATTTATTGCCGATATCGTTATTCAGAATATATCCGCACAGCAAATTAACCAAGGTATTTGAATAAAGGAAATATGAGTTATGCCAGAATTAAACCATGAAGATTATCGCGTTTTGAAACTCTCTCACCAAAGGGGAGGCCGCCTGATGCCCGCAGAATTGACAGTAAAATGGCGGCGTTACCATGATTATCCTGGCGCCGCCCGTGCCCAATTAAATGAA
>DZDI01000178.1:1826-4418 GCA_022730455.1 Phycisphaera mikurensis
AAAATGGCGGCGTTACCATGATTATCCTGGCGCCGCCCGTGCCCAATTAAATGAATTGGTTAAGGCCGGTGCTGGTACGTGGGAAAAAAGCGGCGCGCATCCCTACGGCCAATTTGTTTTAAGCCAATCCCTTAGGGATGCTTTTAATCAAAAGAAAACTGATGACAGGTGGAAAAATATATTTCTAATCGGCGGACTGGTCGCGGGGGGAATTTTTATTTTCGCACTGGCCGGCCCCATTGCCGCCGGAGCGGCATTGACCGCAGGCGCATCGAAAATTAAATAACCTCAATTACGGAGATTCGGATTATGCCCACGGCACCTGCTATTTATGTACGGGTAAGCACCGTTGAACAATCGGTGGATTCCCAAGTGCGGGATTTGCGCGAGTTTTGCTCCGCACGCGGTTTGAACGACGTGACCGAGTATTGTGACGCTGGCGTAAGCGGGATGAAGGATTCCAGGCCCGCTTGGAACCGATGTTGGGACGCGGTTCAAAAAGGGCGGCATAACATGCTGATGGTTCACGCCTTGGATCGCGTGGGGCGTTCTCTGCCGCACCTGGTGATGATTATGGAGTATCTGCGGTGCCACCATATCGCCCTAGTGAGCTACAGGGAGAACATCGACCTATCAACTTCCGCCGGTAAGATGCTGGCCGGCATGTTCGCCTTGATGGCCGAATATGAACGTAACATTATCAGCGAGCGCACCAAGGCGGGCCTACGGCAGGCCAAGGCGGCCGGGAAGCAAATGGGCCGGCCCAGAGCCTTATTTGATGAAGCCTTAGCCCGAAAGCTGCTGGTGGATCAAGGCTTTGGCCAGAATAAGACGGCCCGGATCATGCGGGCTTCGATGACCCGGGTGCACGCCTACCGACGGAGGCTGGAATCGGAAGGAATCCTGCCGCCGACAGGCTATTCCGTAAAGGGTATCAAAATCGTAGTTGAAAAACCCGCGATTTTAGCCACTCGCCGGAAGCCCACATGATGATTACTAATACGTTCGATTATGGAATATGAATTGGTTCTGATATATTTCAGGCTTGTGTCGTCGTGCTATCCGTTAGCCGAATCGCTTCGGGTGATGGGCACGACACCCCATCGCAATCTGGAAAGTGAGGAAGCTATGAGCGTTTACGCCCCCACCCACCGAAGCCAAGCCGGCGAAAAAACCCGCAGCGGCAAATACTGGATTAGCTTTACCGATCATCGCCTCATCCGCCGGCGAATGCCGGCGTTGAGTGACCGGCGCAATAGCGAGGCCCTGGAACGACAGGTCAAAACCTTAGCCGCCACTCGCGTGGCCGGCGAGCCGATGAGCATGGAACAAGAGCGTTTTGTCGCGGGCTTACCGCCGACCGCACTAAAAAAACTGGTGGCATGGGATATTGTTCCCCGGGTGAAACTGCAAAACGCGAGGCCGCTGGCGGATCATCTCAATGACTACATTGACGCCTTAACCGCGCAGGGCCGGGCGCCATCGCATTGCGCTAACTGCCAACGGTTTTTGAATCGTATCGCGCGGGAATGCGGCTGGGTTTTACTGACCGATATCACGGCAGAATCAATTCTGAAATGGCGTGACAATCTGCAAACTGGCGTGCGGGGCCGGGATACCGGTGCTAAATCGATCGCCCGGGCCGCCAGCGCCAGAACTAAGAATGCATACGTCAAAGCAGCCAAGAGTTTCATCAATTGGATGGTGCGACTAGGGCGCATGAGCGCCAACCCGCTGAACCATATTGGGCATCTGGAACAGCGTGGACGGGAAGTCCGAATTCGCCGCGCGTTCACCGATGAGGAAATAGCGCAACTGCTGGCAGTCGCCGGTGACTATGCCCTTGTGTACCTGCTGGCAATTACCACGGGCCTTCGGCGGGGCGAGCTCACTGCCCTTCGGTGCGGGGATGTTCATCTGCAATCAGCACGACCGTTCATTACCGTGCGTGCGAGTATAAGCAAGAACCATAGAGCGGCGAATATGTTCTTGCGCCGTGACGTAGCCGAATTATTGCAAGCCAGGATGACCGGCGAATCCAATAGGCTATTGAGGATGCCGGGGCGAAAACGTTTCAGACGTCACCTTGCCGACGCCGGCATCGCCTACAAGGATAGCACCGGGCGTGTAGCGGATTTTCATGCCCTGCGTCACACGTTTATCACAGGATTGCAACGCGGGGGCGTATCGCCGCGCATAGCGATGGAACTGGCGCGCCACAGCCGCATGGAATTGACCATGCAGACATATACGGATGCCACGATGCTGGCCACGGCTGATGCGCTGGACGCATTACCGGCCTGGCAAGCCGCATCATCGGATGGGGTTGCCCATTCCGCGGCGACGGGCACCGACGGTTGTGGCGTGGAGTTAATCACGAAAAAAGCAGTGGGGAAAAATGTTGACATAAATGTTGACAAACAAGGCGGAAAAACCCGGATTTCGCCGGACTTCGGCGGACACTTCGATATTAAATATAAATTGTGCCAAGACGCGGAAACCGTTGATTTGACAGGGTTTTCCTCATCTTCGACCGAATCGGGGCGACAGGATTTGAACCTGCGACCTCTTGACCCCCAGTCAAGCGCGCTA
>DZDI01000179.1 GCA_022730455.1 Phycisphaera mikurensis
CAAGGCCAGCGTCGATGCCGCAAGGCTGCCGCCCGCGCGTAATTCTAAGAATGTGTTTTGCATTTTCTGGATTGATTCGACGATACCCATCGGGCCAATGCCGCCGCCTAAGTGCTCATTTAATGTAACCAGTTTTTTGGCCTCCATCATCGTCGCTCGCGTGAATTCGACCATGGCCACCACACCCAACGCCGACAAGCCCACGGCGGTGAGCGCAGGCATCCCCAAGCCCTCTACAAGGCCCGACAAGCCCTCCGCCGCCCCGCTGGGGGTTCCTGACTCGGAACCGGCCGCCGCTTGGCTTATCGCGTCCGGCAGGCCCCCTGTGTCGATTTTGTTCTTTTTGCCGCCGAACACATCCCCCATCCCCTTCCGAACATTCTGAAAGTGCTCGCGAAGGGTGCCCACATGTCGTCCCAATAATTCAGCCGATTTTGACCCAATGTTGAAGATTTCCGACAAGCCGGGGATGTCCCTAACCAGTGAGCCAAGCGAGTCTTTGAGCTTCGCGCCCGCTTCGCCCACGTCTATAGGGTCAGCCTTGAGCTTGACGCGTCCCTTTAGTTCGGTTTCAGCCATGTTACGTCACTCCCGGATAGCTGAATTCGAACGTGCAGCCATAACTTCGCCGCTCCATTACCCACCCGTCATTTTCCACCGGGCTTTGCTCGGGCGCGTCGATTCCGGCCGGGTATATGGTTGATGCCAGCGTGCCGCCGAGCGAGTTATTCAGCAACACGCCATCTATGGTTTGTATTAAATTGATAAGACTTCGCGTGTTAAGCGCTATACGGTCGGTCGAGTCATTCAAGCGGTCATCGAACAGCATCGTAAATACGCAGATTGAAAACGAAAACTCGGCCACGCCTAAGCCGACATTTCCTTGTTCGTTAGACTGCGCACCCGGAATGATTTCGATATATGACGTGCTGGCCGGTGCGTTATACAGAAAATGAGGAACGGCACTAACGTAAATGCAGCTCGCCGAAAAGCTGGTGGCTGCGATTATTGCTTGTATTATGTTATCAATAATTTGGCTTCGCGTTGTCATGCCGTCACCTTAGTTAGTAATAATCGTATCCGGTATCGTTGGATCACCAGAGTTTGGCACGACAATCCCCAGCGAGTCAAGCTGAAACGTTCGCCACAATAATGTACCCAATTGTGACCCGTAATCGTTGGTCATAGCAAGATTGAACTGTTCGCCTTTCACAAAAATTTGGCTACCGGGCTGGATGGCGAGAAAGGGGCCGTTGCCGAATTGCTGCATGGGCGCTAGCGCCACGTCATCAACGTAGACGGTTACGCCACTTGGAATGGCCGTGCTAACGGCGATTTCCAAGCTGTACGATTCGGCCAGCAACGCGGGCGTAACGAACATGACCGGCCAATCCCCCCAAATTCCGGCAGATAAAAACCCTAATGGGACATTCGCTTTGTAATAGGTGGACACGCCATTTGTGGTGCCAACAAGTTGGATGGCAAGGGCGCCGGTCGTTTCACTGGTTAGAGTCATCACGCGGAACATCAAACAATACACGGTTGACGGCTTAATTTGCGTGCCGAGCGATTGAGTAATGGAGGTTAACTCCGTTCCGTTGCCCACGAAGCCGAGCGAGTATAACCCGCGATAAGGCTGCGTTCCTTGCACCACCGTAGTGCCCGCCGTACCAGTCGTTATAGTCCACCCAGTCGGCACATTGGCTACCCACGCCTCAAAGTTTGAATTGGTTAGATAGTTTTGACTTCCTGCATTCGAATCCGGATTAAATGGAGCGAGCGTAAGCGAAGCCCCGCTGCCCATAGGCCATTCCGAGCTTAGCATTGATGGTGCGGCCACGCCGCCTAAGGCGCTGAATATCGCGGTGCCCGGCCCCGGCGCTGTGCTGCTGCCTTGGCCATCCGAAGTGCAGGTTATCGTAATATTTTCGGCGTAAACATACTGCATTGGGGCGCCAGAGGGCAGCCCCGTATAGACCCATACCCAACCATGGCTTGTATCTTGCAAGTTGGTGGTGACTGTAGAGGTAATAGTATTGTTCTGTATCGTTTGGGGCGGCGATGCGGCATTCATTTGGCTAATGATTTCGTTCCATAGCGTTGCCGTATCGGTTGCCGGAACGTCAATACTGGCTTGCACCATTTGCTGCACAGTTGGGGCTAGGTATTGCGTGAGGGTACGCTTGGCGCTCCCTAAAAGCGATACGGCAGAGTCTGTATCGCTGACGAGGGTGGCAATAGGGTTGGCCGTGCCGATGGGGGCCAAATAATTGTAGTACGAATTAAGAATATTGGTTGCATATGATGGAATAGAGGTCTTCTGCCAGACTTCTAGCTTCTCCACCGCGCCGAAAACCGCTCCCAATCTTGTGAATAGGCCGAAGGTGCCGGTAAACGGAATAGGGTTCATTGTCCTAACTCCTCATCAATCGCCGCGCATATACGCGCGACATCGTCCGCAGCATACCCGGCCTGAACCATTTTAGTGTAAATTTGTTGCGTATTAGGATGAAGGGCCATCGATATAGCTTGCATGGTTTCGAGCATTTGACTGGCCCTTATCCGTTTAATGTTCTTGACCAACGTCAGCTTGTCGGCGTCGGAGTCGGGGACGAATCCGTAGGTGGCGGCGATATCGGCGTACCAGTCGCGGGCCGTCTCATTTTTTTTTGAAAGTCTTCGTATACGGTCGAAAACTCCATCATAATTTCATAGGCCTGCGTAAGCGTTATTTTCCAGTCTGCCAATTTGGTCACCCAGTAATCAATGACCTTTCGACCGCCCGTACTGTCGTCCACTGCTCTAAGGCCTATGGTTTCGATTTCTAGCGCAATTTGGATTATATCAAAGCTGGCCTTCTTGCCATCCGGCGATTCAACTTCAAACGTGGCTGGTGGGCTAAATTTCATTGTGTCTCCTAATTATAGGTAACAGTATACACAGTATCCGTGGCCGCTGGCGGTACCGAGGGGTTGGTATAAGCCACAAGGTTCAGAACTGAAACCGGCGTGGCATCATATCGCGCTCCGCTGATATGCAAGGATTGGTCAGGGTCAGCGTGTACGTTCGCGTACGTGCGAATGGGGCTGCCGGGCAGTGTAAAGGCCAAACGAAGCGTGATAATGCCGCCAGCGGCACCCAAGGCCCCACTGACGCCCTCCACCGCGGCACCGTTACCCTTGAGCGCATTCTTAATGGCGATAATCTGATTGGGGTCAAAATAGGTCAGCGGGATGCGGAGCCGGTGTGTCTCGCCGATATTATTTCCCGGCAGCGGAATCTTAGGGCCAAAATCGGAAACGGTGGGTTTGTACTGGCCCCATGCTTCCTCAACTTCCTGTGTCTGCGCGTTGTCACTGGAGCCGAGCACAACCAAACTGGCGGCCGCGGACACCGGGTAAACCAAGCCTTCGGATGAGAATATGCTTATACCCCACGATACAAGGCATGGGCCAAGCGGCGTATAACTTCGTCCCGATGGGATTGCCATAATTTGTCACTCCTTAACTACTGCTTGCTTTAGCTTTTTAATATTTGTCGAGTCGCCATAATCAACTATGGGCCGGGCGACGACCGTTACGCCCTTCCATGCCATGATGTAATCTTTGCCCTGAATCAAGCCCTCGGTTCTGGGGTTCGCACCGTTTACATGCGTTCTCGCGGCCTTTCGGTTGAGGGGTATAAAGTTCGGCCCGTGCGTTGTAAGGCCGTTCTGCTGATACAGCGCGTACGGGAGCGGTGACACTACCAAACACTCAATATTGAGTGACCCCCTCTTTAATATTTTCGTGGTAAATGACTGCTTAAGGTGGCCCGTGTTACGCAGCGGCTGGCCACCGTTACGGTAACTCTGGTGCGTACGATTCCCACGCCTGCCGGTAACCGGCTTGAGCGCTGGCCACTTCCGGTTTGGCTGGCCACCGGAAACGAACGCTTGATTAACCTGCCGCAACTGCTCAACTGACACGCGCTTTGCGGCCGCATCCAAAATGGTTGCAGTCAGCTTTAGTCCGGAGCTACGGTCAAATTGTACGTTAATTTTCATAGTAAGTTTGCGTGCTCCCGTAGCTCGCCGAACCCCACGTGCCGGGGTCAGTTGTCGACCGAGTATCCGAAGGGCCGCCAAGGAAATCGTTGCTTGTCATGGGCAAAAGGTTGGCATTCTGGGCAGCCGTATTGCTCACAACCACCGGCGTTGAGGCGCTGCCGACTCCCGGAATATTTAGTAATAATTTACCGGTTCGTATTTGATCCAAGGTTTCAAGCGTGTGGGTATAGAAGCCTTCAACGCTTTCCGGCATGGTGCCGCGCCGCAGGATCAAATATCCATAGGCCAAATTGCAGCATAGACGCACAAGCAGGGTATCGCCGGATGCAATCAGTGCGGCAACTTGATCCGCCGTGTAACGGCTTGAA
>DZDI01000180.1 GCA_022730455.1 Phycisphaera mikurensis
CATTCGGTGCCTGCGGCCTCATGACATGTTCAACTTCCTGCGGTATCATTTCAGCTAAATTGGGAGGCTTATTGGACTGGAATCGGCTTCCTGCCGATATCCTCTCTGAAGTCTACGGTGGTCGAATTTTGTGGAGTTTTTTACCGGATGCAGAATGACAAACGGCGTGTAGCGCTCATTACCGGCATTACTGGCCAAGACGGGTCTTATTTGGCGGAACTTCTCCTCAAAAAAGGGTATGAGGTGCATGGCATCATTCGGCGATCCAGCAGCTTTAATACAGCTCGGCTGGATGATATCTACCAAGATCCTCACGAACTGGCTCCTAGGCTTAAGCTGCACTACGGCGATATGACTGATGCCAGTGTATTACGGTCGATTGTCAGCCAGACGCAGCCGGATGAGGTCTATAATCTCGCAGCCCAATCTCATGTGCGGGTCAGTTACGATGCCCCTGTTTACACCGTTGAAGCCACGGCCATGGGCACTATTATGCTGTTGGAAGCGATTCGCGATGTCGGATTAAAGACCCGTTTCTACCAGGCATCATCCAGCGAGATGTTCGGCAAAGTGGTCGAGACTCCGCAAAAGGAGACCACGCCATTTCATCCCCGCAGCCCTTACGCCTGTGCCAAGGTTTATTCGCATTATCAAGTGGTAAACTACCGCGAGGCATACGGGATGTACGCCTGCAGCGGGATTCTATTTAATCACGAATCGCCACGGCGGGGTGAAACGTTTGTCACCCGGAAAGTCACACGTGCCGCAACGCGCATCAAAATGGGCTTGCAGGATACGCTTTATCTGGGCAATTTAGATGCCAGTCGCGACTGGGGTTTTGCCGGCGATTACGTGCAGGCCATGTGGCTGATGCTTCAGCAGCCGGAGGCGGATGATTACCTGATCGCGACGGGCGAAACCTATACCGTGCAGCAATGGGTGGAGATGTGTTTTGCGTTGCTGGGCTTGGATTGGAAAAAGCATGTTAAAACCGACCCCCGGTATCTGCGCCCCGCGGAAGTGGATTTACTTCTTGGCGATCCATCCAAAGCCCGCCGGGTGCTGGGTTGGAAGCCGGCGGTGGATATCCATGGTCTGGCGAAGATGATGGTGGACCATGATCTGGAAGTCGCCCAGCAGGAAAAATTAATTGCCGACCACAACCGTGCCAAACGGCGCACTGCCTGATAAACGGAGCCATCTGAATAATGAAATATTTAATCACCGGGGGTGCCGGTTTCCTCGGCCAATTCATCCAACGTGAGTTGGCCCAGCACGGCATATCGTCGCAGGATCAGATCATCCTCCGCAGCCGTGATTGCGATTTAACCCGTCAGGAGCAGGTAGAAGCCATGATGCGCCGCCTTAAGCCCGACGTGGTGCTGCACTTGGCGGCGCGAGTGGGGGGGATCGGCGCCAACCGCGAAAACCCCGGCCTGTATTTTTACGCCAACATGATGATGGGTGCTAATCTCATCGAGGCCGCTCGCCTGACCGGGATTAAAAAATTGGTACAGGTTGGCACCATCTGCGCCTATCCCAAATTCACGCCTGTACCCTTTCAAGAAGATGATTTGTGGAACGGCTATCCCGAAGAGACCAACGCTCCCTATGGGATTGCTAAGAAGGCTCTGCTGGTGATGCTTCAGGCTTATCGGCAGCAATACGGCCTCAATGGTATCTATCTCCTTCCCGTGAACCTTTATGGCCCGGGGGATAACTTTGATCCACAGTCGTCGCATGTGATACCGGCCCTTATTCGCAAATTTGTCGAAGCCCAGAAAATGGGAATTGATACCATTGATGCTTGGGGAACCGGTGCAGCATCGCGCGAATTTTTACATGTGGAAGACTGCGCCCGCGGTATTGTCGCTGCAACTCTTCATTATGACGGACCCGATCCGGTCAACCTCGGTGCCGGGCGCGAAATTACTATTCGTGATCTGACGCAACTCATCGCCCAACTTTCTGATTTCAAGGGTGACATTCGGTGGGATCCTTCCAAGCCGGATGGCCAGCCTCGCCGTTGCCTTAATACCGAACGGGCTGAAAAACTCTTCGGCTTCAAGGCGCGTATCAGTTTGGAGGATGGATTGATTCAGACCATCCGCTGGTACCGTCAGCAGGCAGGTCTCCCGCTCTCCTGACCGGCGGTCGCCGTGCCTTAATATCCAAGTGATCTCGTTGCCAAGTGATCGCACTGGGCAGCGTTTTTTGTTTATCTCCAATGACGCTTTTCGCGCGCTATAGGGCCATCGCACCTCAATCTTATTGCATATAGAAATAGTAGGTGTTTTAGACGCAAATGCGAATTTGTGTTGTAAAAGTCTTAACTGCTTGACTTTTTTAATGCCTAGTGTTCTAATAGGCTTTGTAGTGTTTTTGAGGTGTTCCCATGAGTGAACAGTCTGTAACTGCTGTCCCGCCCGTCGCAGCCCCCAAGCTTAACAAAGTGGAGGTGCTTAAGCAGACCAAGGATGGCTTGGAAGTATGGAATGACATTTTCCGCTATGCGGCTGCGGAGATATCTGATCCATTAGAGACATTGCTCTCTCCCAAAGATTATGAAAATTATCTCAAGCTCGTTCCCAATGCCACCGAACCGGCCGTCCTGACCAGCGCCAAACGGCGGAGCCAAATTCCGGAAGATGATTTTGTTCGCTTGCGATGGTTTGGTGTCTATCAGCAGTTGCCGAATCTTTGCCATTTCATGTTGCGTATTCGAGTACCAAACGGTTTCGTCACCGCTTCGCAAATGGCTGAAGTTGCAGCCATCAGCCAACAGTATGGTGGTGGGTTTGCGGACATCACCACACGGCAATGCTTTCAGTTGCATTGGCTCACCATCGAGGCGGTGGCCGATATCCTGCCACGCTTGGAACGCGTCGGTCTGGTAAGCAAATTTGCCTGCGGCGACACACCTCGCAATGTGGTCGGCTGCCCGCTGGCCGGTTATCTCCAACATGAAACCATTGATGCCGGCAATGTCGTCCGTGAAGTTAATCAGATGCTGCTCGACGGCAACCGTGAATTCAGCAACTTACCGCGAAAATTCAAATCGGCCGTTGCGGGCTGTCATCTGCACTGCCACCAGCCGCAAATCAATGACATCGGCATTTTTGGCGTCCAGCGAATTAACCCTAGCACCGGCGCGCAGGAACGGGGATACGGCATAACCGTCGGCGGTGGCCTTTCCAGTCAACCATATCTGGGACAGGGGCTGCGTGTCTTTATTAAACCGGAACAGGTGGCCGCCGTGTGCCGAGGCGCGGCCCATATTTTCCGTGATCATGGCTACCGCGAAAAGCGCACGCGTGCGCGCATGAAATATCTGGTGGCCGATTGGGGCTGGCAAAAGTTTCGCGACTATCTCGAGGCTGATATCGGCTTCACACTGGAGCACGACGACAACATCGCTGCCCCCGAATATGCGCCCCATACCGACCATATGGGCATCGGACCGCAAAAGCAGCCGGGGCTATCATATGTGGGCGTGCCGATTGAACGTGGTCGCATCACGGCCCGGCAAATGGCGCAGGTTGCTGAACTGGCCCAGAAATATGCTAGCTCAGAGGCGCGATTCGGCCTTTCCAACAAACAAAATCTCATTTTCCTTAACATCCCGACAGCCAGCACCGCGGACCTAGCCCGAGACTTAGCATCCATTGGTTTGCCGCCTTCGGCTCCGTTGTGGCGCACGAATTTGCTGTCATGCACCGGCACAGAGTTCTGTAATCTGGCGATTGTTGAAACCAAGCAGCGGGCGCGCGACATCCTCAAATACCTCGAGGAACATGTTCAGATCGACAACCCGATCATGATCAGCGTGACCGGCTGCCCCAATAGCTGTGCCCAGTATCAAGTTGCGGATATTGGACTCATGGGTGTGGTGTGTAATTTCCGGGGCCAACGCGGCACACAGGCGTTTCAAGTGATGCTGGGCGGCGGCTTGGGCGCAGACGCCGGTTTTGCCAAGGCGGCTATGAAAAAAGTCCCCGCGGAATTGGTCCATAAGCCCATTGCGCAGATCGTACAGCAATACAAAAACCATCGGATCGATCAGGATGAGACGTTTCGGCAGTTTGTACAGCGCAACACACCGGAGCAACTCTCCGCGTGGTTGCAGATCCCAGAAATGGCGGATGTTGCATAAATGCAGCCAAGCGGCTGACCTGATCGGGGTCTGTCCACGTAATACCGAATTCGGAATAAATGGCCAATAATATCGGCCGTTGCTGGAAAATCTTGCCCGACCGTTGGATGAATCGCCATTTGCAGACGCGCCGGTACAAGCCCGGCTGCTAAGCGGCCTGCACGCACGGGTGGTGCCCTCAGCTCTCGGGGATGCAAACAAAGCGGCTGCATTTCGCACGCACCGCTTCCCTGCTGCCTCCGCGCCTAG
>DZDI01000003.1:0-9601 GCA_022730455.1 Phycisphaera mikurensis
TCCTCCAGGCCTCCCTCCAGTGATATTGTCAAACCACCGCCAACGCCACCTGCACCCAGCAACAACGCAGCGTCTTTGAATTCCTTCACCAAACTATCAGCAATCACTTCGCGGGAAAACCAACGCCCTCTCTTCTTCCGTCAGGGCCGTGAACGGTTACTGGATAGCGAAGCCGTTGTGCCGAACCGGTGAGGCGTCGCCCTCCTCTTTGCGTGAACGCAGGGCAATCGGTATGGTTGCAGCTCGGCGGGGGATGGTGCTTTGACATGGCAGTAGGCTTGGCCAGTCGTTACTTACAGCCAACCCACATATGGTATCAGTAGGCGTTGGGGTGACGAAATCCACGAAAAATCGTCATAAACATAATTTTAATATCCAGAAGCGGTGACCAATTGTGCACATAATACAAATCGTACTGCAGGCGCTTGCGAAAGCTGGTGCATCCCCGGTAGCCGTTGATCTGTGCCCAACCGGTAATGCCAGCCCGCACCTTTAGCCGCATGGGAAATCCAGGCGCTTCCCGGCGCAGACGGGCCATTAATTCAGGTCTTTCGGGTCTCGGCCCAACAAGCGACATGTGTCCGGCCAGCACATTGAAGAGCTGCGGGAGTTCATCCAGACTGGTGCGCCGCAGCCATTTGCCCAGAGGTGTGCAGCGTGGATCGTCGGGCACCGCCATGGTGGCGCCGCCAGTTTCCTCGGCCGCAATGACCATCGAACGGAATTTGAGAATATTAAATGGCTTGTCGCCAAAACTGATGCGCTGCTGCCGATACAGGATCGGCCCGCGAGATGTCAGCTTGATGGCTAAGGCAATCACCAGCATCGGGATGGCAAAGCCGAGCAAGGCCAGGGCGGCACCGCTGAGATCAAAGGCTCTTTTGTAGATGGCCCGCCAGCCTTCCAGCGGATTTTCACGCACGCTGATAATAGGCATGCCGTCGAGTTCGCTCACCGTCAGATTAGTGGTGACGGGTGAACCATAAATGTCGGGTACCACACGCACATCTGCAGTGGTGTCCTCAAGCATCTGTAATACGCGGCGGATGGCACGGGAGTGGCGGCCACTCATTGCAACGAAGACCGAATCTATTTTTTGACCGTCGATGATGGATGCCAGATTTTCAATTCCACCGAGAATCGGCAAACCTCGAATAAGCCCTTTAACGTAGTCTTCTTCTGCCACAAATCCAATCACCCGGATGCCCGTCCATGTATTTTCCTTGAGCCGGAATAAGGTTTTTTGCGCCAATCGGCCGGAGCCGACAATTACGGCGTGGCGCAAATTCCAGCCGTTGCGGCGAATCATTCCCAGAGCAATTCGCGCACAGAGCCTCTCGCCTAGGAGAAACCCTGCTGAAATGGGCAATAGCAGCAGCAGCATGCCGCGGGTGAAGCGTGTGTGTTCGATATTGTAGAGGCCGACGAGCAGCAGTATCCACGCCACTGTGCAGCCCAGCAATATCACGCGGAGCTCTTCAAAAATGGATTTAATACGCCGCGGTTTATACGCCCCGGCTCCATTGAGGCATAGCGCCACAAGTACGAGAAAAATAATGAGATTGACGATGACACTATGCTGGGGCGGCAACCCTTTACTATAAGGCAGCAGACCAAAGCGGACGCCGTACGCGGTAAACCACGCTGCCGTGGCCACTGCCAAGTCAAGGCATCCACGTATGAACCCAATAAGCTGGCTGTGCTGTTTAAGCATATGATCTACGCCATCTCCACGCTTGGCCCCGGCAACCGCAGCAGACCATTGTGACCGATATTTCTGCGGAGTCAAAATGGTGGCTTGACGTTAGAGTTTCGTTAGGTATGATGCCACGTATCCGCAAGCTGTCAGTGGTTCGTGGACATTGTATTTTTTTGAGGCTCGCACCATGTCGAAAGAAACCGCACCGGCGAATCCGGCGAAGGAACAAGCTCTGAAGCAAGCTGTTGCCATGATTGAAAAATCTTTTGGCAAGGGCGCGATTATGGTACTCGACGGCAACACCTCCCTCGCGGTGGAGGGTATCCCCACCGGTTCAATTGGCCTTGACCTCGCATTGGGCGGCAAGGGCATGCCGCGCGGGCGCATTGCGGAAGTTTTTGGGCCGGAATCTTCGGGTAAAACGACGCTATGCCTGCATATAATTGCCGAAGCTCAAAAACTTGGTGGGATGGCGGCATTTGTGGATGCGGAACACGCCTTGGACCCAACATGGGCCAAACGTTTGGGTGTGGATTTGAAAAATTTGCTTGTCAGCCAGCCCGACACCGGGGAGCAGGCACTGGAGATTGTCGAATTACTGGTCCGCAGCAATGCAGTGGATGTAATCGTAATCGACTCCGTTGCGGCTCTGATTCCAAAGGCGGAAATCGAAGGCGAAATGGGCGATGCATCCATGGGTATGCAGGCCCGGCTTATGAGCCAAGCGATGCGCAAATTGACCGGCGCAGTGTCCAAGAGTAAGTCTCTGGTGATTTTTATCAACCAGATTCGCGAAAAAATCGGCGTGATGTTCGGCAACCCCGAAACCACCACCGGTGGCCGCGCACTGAAGTTTTATTCTTCAGTGCGGGTTGACATTCGCCGCATCAATACCATCAAAGATGGGGATGCCGCCGTGGGGAATCGCGTGCGTGCCAAAGTGGTAAAAAATAAAATTGCGCCACCTTTTCGAGATGCGGAGTTTGACATCCTGTTTGACTGCGGTATCAGCTACCATGGCGACCTGCTGGATATGGCTGTGGCCGACAATGTGGTTGAAAAATCCGGCGCCTGGTTCAGCTATGGTGCCCTGCGGATTGGTCAGGGGCGCGAACAAGCCCGTCAATTTCTCAAAGACAACCCCGATGCTTCCAGTGAGATACACGCCACTATCTTGGCAAAAAGAAATCCTGCCGCCGGTGCTGCTGCGGCTGCAGCGGCGGGAACCAAATCGGGTGCGGCATCCGCAGCCGAAAGGGCGGAAAAAACCGACAAACCAGATCGCCCCGCAATAAAGAAGTAATGGACGCAAATACTTTGCTGGTGCTGCCGAGTGAGGCATGCCAAGTTCGCGTCCAAACGGGGTGCCGTTGGCATTTCTGCCCGTATCCTCATCGCAGGTGCCTGAGGCAAGTTTCGCTGGACTACGGGATGGATGCCTTGGTGTGTGGCGTAACTCTCCAGCCGAGCGCGACGCCATGGGGGATGAATCGATTGGGTTTACGTAGTGGCGGGGCTGGAGTCAGGGGCGGCAGGGCTAAATCGGCGCAAAGAAAAACCGCCTTACAAGGTATCCTAGCTTCGTCGCCCCCAAATAGAAAGAATAATGGCGGTTAATGAGAACTACCGGCCGACGAAAAGTGTGCCTCGTTCAGCGGATTTATCTGTCTGACCTATTCTGATCAAACCCTGTTCGTCGAATGGCCTCCTTTCATCTGCTGAGGACTCATCTGCCCCCATTATCGTACGGGACAGGGGTGCAAAGCAAGCGTAAAGTCAAAATTACAGGGTGTGTCCAAAAATTGATATTTACGAAAAAAAATACCGTGTGCGGCGGGGGTGAGCCGCAAGCTCCCCGCCGCGGTGTGTTGGCGGACCGGCAATCTTGCAGCACCCTTATCGAGGGCGACCCACAGCGGATATTTTCCATACAGCGGGATACAGGCCCGTTAAATCCATTCGACGGACAATACGCGGCGTATGCGCGCAGTTAAGCGGTTCTAAAAACACGTAATCGCCATCCTTCTGCTTCACACCGGAGGCATCTACGAAATGTATTCGTTTGAAAGTTGTTGAAAAATTATTATCATCGCCCAGCCGCACCAGGCAGTCATCTCCATCCAGAGCTGTGCGATCGCCTGAAAAAATGACAACATCCCCCGACTGGTAAACCGGCAGCATGGAATCGCCATCAATTCGCAGGGCAAAACAACCATCCACCAGCTCATCGGGTATCAGCACTTGGCTATCGGCCACATTGACGGGATAGTCCAGATCGGTGGCTTCGGTCGGTGCACCGGCTGCCACACGATTAATCAGCAATATTTTTTTAAGCGGTATCGGATGGAAACGCTCAGGCTGGCCGTCTGCAATTTCAGGTCCTTGAGAATCGGCACATACCGGCATATCCACCTCTCCGGCGGATCGAATTTCATGATCCGCCAGCACACCCAAGGCGTCTGCCTTGGCCCCCATGCGGAGACGCAGCGATTCTGGCACGCGCAGCCAATCGGCCAGACAACACAGTTCGCCCCGCTTCAGACCGAGGGCTACCTCCAATTGCTGCAATTTAGCATGGCTTGGCGGGCCGGCAATTCGTCCGGTTTCAATATTCGATAGATAGGGTTTGCTGAGCCTCGCCGCAATCGCCAATTGATCTTGCGTATATCCACGGTCTTGGCGTAATTGACGTATTTTTTGCCCAAAACCGGTCAAATTTTGAACGTCTAACATAAAAATGGGCTCCTCACCGCTGTATGTTGGTTATCCTACAATCATACGGCGAGCGGGTCAAACGTGGCCAACGGTGATACTGCGTCAGCGGCTCCGGCCGTGTTTCCATGGAGTACGGACGCTATTTTGATGAGAATTGATCGGCACACCGGCATACCTCAAATGTTATGTTCATAAAGCAGGGCAACGTTGGCAAATGTCCGGAGGTGATTATGATGCAGTCCGACGATAAACCAAAAAGGAGCTCAGGGCCATGGAAAATCAATCTGCAGAGTCGGTCGAATTGTCCGTGACGGGTGTTGCTCCCATATCTTCCCTTCCCGAGCACCATCATGCCTGTGGCTGCGGCGACCGTACACCCCGTTCGGACCTCGGTGCAACCGGCTGGTCGCGTCGAGGGTTTTTCAAGGCGTCCATAGCCGGCGCTGTCGCGGGATGCTTGGCAATGCAGACCGAGATGGTGGCGGCAGCCGTCACGCCAAGCCTCCGCAAACCTGAGAATCCCACAACAGCGATGGCGGCGCTGCTGGCAGGAAATCGGCGGTTTGCCACCGGACAACTGACATTTTTTAACGAAGACCTGAAAATACTTAAGGCGCAGACGGTTGCGAAGCAGGAACCGTTTGCAGCGGTGCTTTCATGCGCCGACTCGCGGGTGCCGGTGGAACTCATCTTTGATCAGAGTATTGGTCACCTCTTTGTTACCCGGGTAGCCGGCAATATTGCCTCGCCGGATATGATCGCCAGCTTGGAATATGGCGTTGCCGCATTGGGCATCAAGGCGATGATGGTACTTGGGCACTCCAACTGCGGTGCGGTAAAAGCGACGATGGAAGGCACCGCTGCGCCGGGACAGATCAGCGGGTTATACAGTTTTATTCAGCCGGCCGTGGAAAAAGCCCCACCGCATGATCTGGATGCGGCTATCAAGGTAAACGCCCGCATTCAGGCGTCGCTGCTGCGGGAGGCATCTCCCGTTATCGCTGCTGCGATCAAAAAGGGTCAACTGGACGTGGCGGCGGCCTATTATGATCTGGCGACAGGCCGGGTACATCTGCTGACCTGATGGGACCCATCGCAGATTAATATTTTTCATGGTGCCCGGTTCGGGCATTGCCTCGACGCCTCGCGGCCCTGCGGCAAACGGCTCAATTGCGCCAAGGCGTTCGCCATCAATATGTGCAGCGACGCACGCGCCAGCGCAAAACGCGTTCGCACAAACATATTAGCTGCGGCCCATGGAGCGACGCTTGAAAAACGCGCACGCAGCTTCGCCAGTCCCGCCGATGAAAGCTCATGCGGGGTCAATGGGAAAGTCGATCTCTCTGCCGATGCGCTCGCACAAGGCCTGAAATTGCGTCCGGCAACTTGTCACCGCGCCGGCGTGGCTGCCAATTGCTCCATCTGCCGCCGTCAAATGAAACATGGGCTTTCGCACCTCCTGTGCCATCGGCATAAGGCTCTTAAAGTGTTTGATCATGGCGAGGCAGTTCGGGTCGGGCTCAGCGACCGCCAGCCTGCCTTGCGACCCCAATATTTCTCTGAGATAAGCGGCGGGGATTCTGTTGGCCCATTTTTGATACGATCTGACCGGTCGATTTTCGCGCACCGATGGATTAAAGAGCACATATCCAATCGGTTTCATCTCCCCAGCCGGAAGCGCGAGGTTGACCCCGGCCTTTCCAGCTTTTCCGCGGCGCTCTTGCCATCCCGTTCGCCAGTTGTTCAGGCTGGGGCCTAAATTTTCAAGGCCCCGGAGCGAAAACAAATCCGCCCCCAGCGGGATCACCACAAAGTCGGCCGCAACCAGGGCAGAACGGTTCATGGCGCCGATGCTTGGCCCCACGTCAATGAGTGCGAGCGTGCTGTCAGTTTTATCACAAGCCGCCTTGACCATGCGGTAGAAGGCTGTTGTCACGCGGACTCCATCCGCTGAATTGTTTTTCTCATCATCGAGGCAGTAGGTCCACGCCGCCGACAGACGGTCTTCGAAGGCGCTTAAGCCAAGGTCGCCTGCGAGCAAAGCAATATTAGAATCGATTATGACCGGATCGGCATCATTAATATCGCCCGCACGCTCAAGCAGGGGCTGGATGATTCCAAGGACGGTCTTTGGCCGTACCCCCGCCGGCAGCAAGGTCTCAATTTTATCCTCATCCAGAAACATGCTCGTCAGGTTGGCCTGTGGGTCTAAATCGGCCGCCAAAACGTGATGCCCAAGATCGGCAAACATGTAAGCGAGGTGATAGACCAATGACGTCTTGCCCACACCCCCTTTATTATTAAAAAAAGCAATGGTCTTCACAATCGCCTCCTCACCATCATCGAGATATGGTTGTCGCCAATAGTGTAGGTAAGCTCGGGACTGCCGTTTTGAGCCAATGCGTCCTTCGCAATGGCTACGCCGCGCCCAAAGCGGTTGGCAAAACCGAATATTTTGGCAGCCTCTGCCAAAAGTGGGTTTCTATAGGCGGTGCCACCGGGAAACTGATCGCGAGCCAGGTCGCCGTAAAGAGATCCGGGGTTGGTTATTTCCAGCCGATCGGAGAACTGATTTATAGATACGGGCGTAGTCGATCCATCATAATTCCGATGTATGATCGCATTGACAAATAACTCGTGCAATGCCACCGCGGGATAGTCGGAAACGGTTTGCTCTGACAAATCCGATGTTCGCTCGGGCCTGTCGCCCGCTAATCCTCGGGCCAATGCATCCAAATCACGCAATATGGTAGGCATATCGCCCTCGATTCGGCGTTCAATCAGGACACGACTTGATTGATCAGTCCCTTCGTACCTGACGTACTGCACATAGGCACCGGGGAAAAAAGCGAGTGGATCGCAACCGAAAAGTATTACAGCACCGTTGGTTGGAAGGCCCATCTTGGCGTTATACAACCGGAGCGAGCTGAGTTGTCGCTCTATAGAACGCCCGTTCTCGTCAAGAACCTGCGGAGAGACGGCTCTTGGCAAATAAGCCATGGTGAAGACTTCGAGCGCCAAATCGCCGAGACTCGCGCCCGGGCAGCTTCGCATATCCCACGTTATCGCTTTATCGACTCGGCGCTCCTCCAGCCGACGCTCCTGTTCCGCCGTTGCGATACCGCCAGTAGGTCCAGTCCTTATGTAAACCACCTGCTTATAACGCACCGGGGGCGCATCCGACGGGCGAACGATTACGACAGCTATTTCCCCACCCTGCAGCGCATGCTTTTCAACGTGCAAATCGGGCACGGGAAGCAACTGCCCATTGTTCCTGTGGCCGGCCAGCGACTCAAGCAATTGCTCTTTTATTGAGGCGCCCGTGGGAATGCCTTTGCGGTCTACACCAACGATGAGATAACCAGCTTCGCCAGTCCCGCCGATGTCATTGGCAAACGCGCAGATCGCTTTGCAGTATTTATCCGAGTCGCGCAGCGACTCAGTAAATTCAACATTGGCGGATTCGCCGTTCGCCAGAATCCGTTCAATATCCGACTGCCTAGCCATCATCTTCCATCGACCACAGCATACCCCATCCCGCGCCACATACAGTGCATTTCCGCTTAGGGGCGCCTTTTCCCAGTGTCACCCGCCCGCGGCAACGGTGTCATATCAGCATCATCATCGGGTTTTCCAGCAATGCTTTGAGTTTGCTTAAAAATTCCGCCCCCGTAGCACCATCCACCACCCGATGATCGGCCGAAAGAGTTACCGTCATCACCTGGCCCACCGCCAAGGCACCATTTTTCACCACCGGGCGTGCCTGGGTCCCGCCGATCGCCAGAATGGCTGCCTCCGGCGGATTGATGATCGCTGTGAATTCCTTAATACCGTACATCCCGAGATTGCTGATCGTGATGGTGCTGCCTGTCATCTGGTCCGCCTTGAGTTTTCGGCTGCGGGCCAGCTCCGCCAGTTGTTTGATTTCGCCGGATATCTGCCGCAGATTTTTCGTCTGAGCATCCTTGAGCACCGGCACCACCAACCCTTCTTCAATCGCGACAGCTATGCCCACATGCACGGACCCATGCCGCACAATCTGCGTGCCACCGAAGCTGGCGTTGATAGCCGGGATTTGCGTCACCGCCACGGCCACGGCGCGGGTGATAAAATCAGTCACCGTCAATTTGGCGGGGGCCAACTGTTCATTGGCGGCTTTACGCAGCGCAAGCAAATTATCCATCTGCACATCAATACTCACGTAAAAATGTGGAATGCTTTGCTTGGCCTCCAGCAGCCGCCGCGCAATGGTTTGCCGCATGTTTGATAGCGGAATGGTTTTGGTTTCCAGTACCTCGGTTGGGGCGGGAGCAGTTGCCGAAACCGACACGGACGCAGAACCGGCCGGTGCTGCCAGCACATCGCGTTTAACAATTCGGCCATCCGGTCCACTGCCGGTGATGCCGGCCAAGTTTATTCCCTTTTCCGCGGCCATTTTGCGCGCCAAAGGCGAAACGCGGATGGGCGCCCCTCCCTGTCCATGCGATGCTGGCGCTGCCACCGGGACAGGTGCTGCCGACACTTGGCCCGCTGGAGCCGCAGCGGCTGCCTCCGGAGTGTCACCTTTTTGGGAACTGGCGGCAGCGGTTGCCGGTGCACCGCTTGATCTTCCGGTTGCTGCTTTGGCGACATCCGCCACCTTTTCTCCCGGCTTGGCCAACACCACAATTAAGCCACCGACAGTTACTTTTTGTCCCTCGGCGGCAACAATTTTGGCGACAGTTCCCGGCTCAAATGCTTCAAGTTCCTGTGTGGCCTTGTCGGTCTCCACCTCTGCGATGATATCGCCCGGCTTTACCGCGTCATTTTCTTTTTTGTGCCATTTTACCAATGTGCCATCGGTCATGGTGTCAGAAAGCTTGGGCATCGTAATTTCCAGCGGCATTTATGCGTCCTCGTCTTATCATTACAGCCATCATTACACGGGGCGGCAAAAACACTCCGTCCCAAGGGACTAATTCTAGCCCCGATTGCGGCTCACGTTAAGCGTCGGCTGTCATAGCCTGTGCAAATTTGTAATTCATGAATTAGGCGTGGGCGTTGAGCCAGCTGCCGCTTGGCGTTATTATGACCCATGGCATTGGGGAATGGTGTAACGGTAGCACAGCAGACTCTGAATCTGTTTGTCTAGGTTCGAATCCTAGTTCCCCAGTTTTCTAAGGCTTCATGTGCAGTTTGTGACCCCAA
>DZDI01000003.1:9701-56295 GCA_022730455.1 Phycisphaera mikurensis
GACCCCAAATGACCAGAAGCGGGCAAAAAGTCGTGACAGAAATTGGGGTCATTTTCAGGTATCGGCAAAACGCCTGCCAGCGGTGCCGCAGGGTTTAGTTTTAAGTGTTCGGTACGGTTGCACTCCGCTCCGCCGAGGGAGGCCAAAAGGATTGCTGCCCATTTCCGGGCCGGGCCTAAAACATCCCGTCTACCTTGTTGAGAACCCTCGCCGACTCGGTCTTGAGAGTCGGCTTCCTTCGCGCCTCTGCCGCGTATCCGCGGCATTTCCGGCGCATCGCAGCCCTGCTATTACTTGGACAGACCCCATAGGCACCACCTTTGCCGGGATAACTCTACCGGCAGCATGGCAACCCGATCTCGTTGGTGGATGAGGTTCGACGACTTAATTGGGGGGCACAACTGGAGGCACCGCTTTGCGGTGTTGACGTTCCCACCAGAATAGACTGAAAAACATGGCGCCTAATCCAATCACAATAGCGACCCCGGCAAGCGACATCACCCGCAAAGCCACCGGCGTATATTTGCCAGTGTTAGGGTTAAATTGCGTGCAAAGGAGCAATACCTGGTCAAATACATTGGTAATGCGGTCATCTCCGGCATGGACGAGCGCCAAATTCAGGTCCGCCGGTACGTAATGGATGCCGAAAAAATAATTGGCTATTTTGCCTTTGGGGGTGACCACATAGACGGCCGCCTCGTGATCATACATGTGGATGGCAGGATCCCACACATAGTGAAACCCGATGACCTTGGCGAGTTTCGCGCTGTTGGTAGAATGCTTGCCTTCAACGAGAAAATGCCAATGCTTGTTGATGGCATTGCGGAATTTTTTGGGCGCCAAGGCCACGTAACCGGCTTTTTTATCCGCCGCCCCTTCTACCGTGTCGGTGGGATTGAAGCTAACTGTGACAATTTCGTAACCGGTACCGAGGTGCGCAGAGAGACGGGAAATATCCTTCAGTATGCCGGTTTGTACAAAGCCGCACACCCCCCAGCACTGATAATTGATCAGATCAAGGATGACCGGTCGCCCACTGCGAAAATACTGTGCCAAGCGAACCTGCTTGCCATGCGAATTTATAAATTGCAGGTTCAGAGGGAGCTCCGCCCCGGGATGCGGCGTGATCTTCGCCGATTTCGCGTCGCGCTTCATTTGTACCGCTGACGAAAGCGAACCAAAGGTACCGCCGAAAACAGCAGGGCTGAAAGCGGCCATCGCCAAAATAATACCAGTCGTCAACACCAACGTCTTGCGACCTAACGGCCAATCACACAGAGACATTATTGAACTCCAATCGACCTTAAAAGCCGTGCAACCCACGCCCACGGCTTTACCTGCCCCTGATAGATACTACGCATGTCGGCGGGTGCAGTTCAAGCAGATCAAGTGCGACATTTTGCCGCACCCCGGCAACTGATACATCCTACGCATGCGGAAAGGTGCCTATCAAGCACCGCGCCATGCACGCCCACCCACAGTAACGAGGGCTATTTTTCACCGGGGCCAAGCGTGGTGAGAGTTAGAGGGGCAAGCGGATATTTTTCCAATAATTCACCAATACGATTGACATTGACTTTATTCAGCTCCGCCAAATCCTCCTCCAGCGTGCGGAACTCGCGGTTATATATCCACTGCGAACACAAATTGCGCATACGTCCAAGCGGCAATTCACCGGACAAAACGGCACTGGTGGCTATTTTGGTCTTGCTGCGGGCCATTTCTTCCTCCGCCACACCCGCATTCCGAACACGGATAAACTCTTTAACCATAGTTTCTTCAACCAGGGCCGCCCTTGCCGGGTCGCATGATGCATATCCCAAAAAGCTCCCCAAACCGTCGTGCAGAAACGCGGAAAAGTCCGCCTCTTCTGCCAAGCCGGGCTCGATCAATGACCAAAACAGGCGTGAACCGTCATGATCCCCGATCACGTCTGCCAGAATGGTCGCGGAAAACCGATCCATATCCTGCGCACTGGGTCCGGGGCACAGCGTGCACAGGTAATGGCGCTTGAGTTTGTCATCCTGAATGTGATGCCGCCGGGCCGCCGGATTCACCGGTGGGTAGCTTCTCTGCACACTCAGCGATGGCCACTGACCACAGGCGTGTTCCGCCATCTGCACCAATTCATCGAAGTTGATTTGCCCGGCCGCCGCCAGCACCATATTGCCCGGCCCATAATGCTGATCAAAATATTCGCGCATCTGTATCTGCGTCAAGGCGCCGATGGATTCTTTGGAGCCTAGGATGGAATGCGCAAGTGGGTGCGATTGAAAGTGGTCTTCCATGATGCGTTCGTAAAGGATGTGGCCGGGCTTGTCCAAGTAGAGAGAAATCTCCTCCAAGATGACATTTTTCTCCATATCAAAATCTTCCACCCGCAGCGCCGGTCGCATCATGTCCGCTAGAATGTCCAGCGTCGGGGCCAGATATTCCGGCAGGATTTGAGCCCAGTAGCACGTCACTTCATTGCTGGTAAAGGCGTTGTTACGGGCACCAAGAGCATCAAATTCTCGATTAATATCTGCAGCGGAGCGGCTCCGGGTTCCTTTGAACATCATGTGTTCCAGAAAATGCGATACGCCCGATACACTTGGATTTTCGTCGCGCGCACCGGTTTTTACCATAAACCCGATGGCGGCCGTTTTAGTCGTCGGCATTACTTCCGCGATGATGTCCAAATTATTGGCCAACCTGGCATGTTTGAATGTACTCACGTGCTATGATCTCCAGATATTCAGGCACCGGACAGTCTGCACCATTCGGATGCACCATTTCGTTCAGGCTTCCAGGCCCAGCGGTCAATTCGGGGCGGCAAGTTCCGCCGGCCCGATGGTTACAAGCGTAAATTGCTGCACCGGATGAGCGTCTAAATACTTATTGACATCCGCCAAGGTGGGTGCTTCCACCCGGTGACGCAGTTCATCAAGCGACCGAGGCCGCCCCAGATGATACATATCGTGCAACAACGCCGCCGCCCGCGCGCCGGTGCTTTCCCCGTTCATGACCACGCGGCTTTTCATCCCGATGCGGGCGCGTTCCAATTCATCGGCAGTGATTCCACCGCTAATTCTCTTAAGTTCATGGACAAACGCGTCGAGCGTCCGTTGCGCCCTTTCCGGCACCGTGCCGGCATAACCCATAATCATGCCCTGCGTCCGCAGGCTTTGATACCCCGCGTGCACGGCATAGCATAGGCCCTGCTTTTCACGAATTTCAGTAAACAGCCGCGCCCCCATGCCGCCGCTCAGGACATTCACCGCCAGCATGGCTAAAATGCTTTCAGGCTCGCGTTCGGGAACCGCGTCAAATGCCAGCCCGATTTGAACTTGATTGGTCTCCTGAAGCACATGGCGGCTACCGCCCGGTGATACGCCAATGGTTGCCATGGATGCTTTTGGCCCCGTCCATGAACCGAAGGATTTTTCGGCAATTTCGTGCATCTGCTCAAATGAAATTCGCCCCGCTATGGAAAGTATCGCTCCGTCCGGCGTAAAGCGCCGCTCATAATCGAGCCGTAAATCCGCAGCCGAGAGGGCAGCCACGTGCTCCTTAACACCGAGTGTGGGGCGCCCCAGCGGTGGCGGCAGGTGCTGCTGCCGCAGGAGAACATTGAGTTTTTGAGACGGCTCGTCGTCAATGGCGTCAATCTGGCCAAGGGCCAGGTCGCGGCAGGCGTTAAATCCATCTTCGGGAAGACGGGCACGCTGAAAGATATCGGCAACCAGCGGAATGACATCCGGCAATTTTTCAGCCAGCAAGCTGGCTGAAAATCGTAAAAAGACGGTATCCACGGCGCAACTTCGTTGCACGCCCAGCGAATCCAGTTCCGCCGTTAAGCCACGGCTGTCACGGTCGCCAGCGCCGCGCAGGATCCAATCCGAAAGCACGTTGCCGCTACCGACACCATGCTCAGGGTCATACGACGCCCCCGCCATAATGGCCAACACCATCGACGCAGATTGCACGTCGGGCATACGTTCCATCACCAGCGTCAATCCGTTGTCCAGTCGATCGACGCGCATCATCGGCGCGGTTTGATTCACAGCGTCTCCTTAAGCAAACAAGCCCGGCGGCATGCGATAACCAACAACTCGGCGTTCGGGCCGGTCCCCGATCCGGGGACACTCAAGCCAAACCGCTACTGTAGAAGCTGCACGGTTCGGAGTAAAGGCGCCCTGCCCGAACGGTGGGTTGGCTGATAATGGTTCCGCCGTCCGCCCGCCATGTCTGGCCGCGGGCCGTGGGGCCACCTATTGCAGATTGCCCAGAATCCTCAGGCTCAGCATTATCAGTCGCGTCGGTGCGAATCTCGCTTAGACGACAGCCCATAATTCAGAGACTGCCTCTATGGCTGCTCGGAATTGGCTTGATCTGCCGATACCAACGCTACATTTCGGTTTATCGTAGCTGAGAAGGGTTGCTAGGAGTGGAGATAGCCATGATCGCGGACTCACCCGATCGACTCAAAGAGCTGAACATGTCGGCAGAGCCAAACCGTGTGCACATGTCTGATCTGAATTGATAGGCGCCTTAAGCTACGCACTGGATCTTACTGAGGGCCTTCCCCCAGGCCATTCACTGCGATCCTGCTGGATCGGCATACAGATTGCGATTGAGCTGCCCATGGATGAGGAGACTTGGTCTGACGTCTTTTTCACCATTCTCCTCAAGGATGCGGGATGTTCCAGCAATGCCGCTCGCGTTTATGAACTATACGATAATGATGATTTATTGGTTAAAGCAAATTTTTACACCGTTGATCACCAAAGCCTCAGTCAGGTAGCCAAATTTGTCTGGTCGCATCTTGCTCCTCAGGCACCGATAAGAGAGCAGCTCTCTCGGTTGGTACATCTGGCAATTAACGGCAATGAATTGCAGAATGAAATGGTGGCCGCCCGCTGCGAACGGGGCGCATCGATTGCCAAGCGTATGGGGTTTAGTGATCGCGTTGCAGAGTCTATCAACGGGCTTAACGAACATTGGAATGGCAAAGGACGCCCCAACCGCCTCAGCGAAAATAATATTCCCATTTGCAGCCGTATCGCCCTTCTATCACACGTGGCTGAGATATTTTATTCTGCGGGTGGACCGGCGTACGCTCTTAAGGAGATTTGCCGCCGCAGCGCAACATGGTTCGATCCGCGACTGGTAGCGGCTCTGAAGCTGGCATCCGGCAGGCCGCGTTTCTGGCCAACCCTTCAGTCGGCTAATTTTGAAGAAACCGTGATGAGTTTCAAGCCGGCCTGTCACACCAATGAGGTGGATGACACACAGGTCGATATCATCGCCGAGGCGTTCGCTGAGGTAATTGATTCCAAGAGTCCCTTTTACATCCGGTCATTTCGATCGTGTGGCCGTCATTGTAGATGCTATCGCGGCAGAACTGGGCCTGCCGACGGCCCGGCGGCGGGTGCAGAGACGGATTGCATTACTTCACGACATCGGCAAGTTAGGAGTAAGCAACGCGATACTTGATAAACCGGGCAAACTGACCGACGAGGAGTGGACGTGTATTAAAAAACATCCGGTGTATTCACGTAATATTCTGGAACGCATATCAATCTTCAGATCTTTTGCGCCCGTGGCTGGCGCCCACCACGAGAGATTGGATGGCAAGGGGTATCCCGACGGCATTGGCGCAACGCAAATCTCCTTGGAAACACGCATCATTACCACGGCGGACATATTTGACGCATTGACCGCCGACCGCCCCTACCGCAAGGCAATGTCCTTGCCGCAGGCGCTGGCCATCATGGACAAGGAATGCAATGCGGCCATCGACGCCCAATGTCTCGACGCTTTGAAACGTGTCATGGAGAACACCAGTGGCAAAATCGCTCACGCCGATGATCGCCAATCGCTACGGTGACTCTCAGGCGTGCCGCCGATCCCAAAGGAGTCGGCCTTGGTTGCCATAAAAGGCTTTTCGGTCAACCCAGCAACGCCAATGCAGAATCAATATTTTTGCATACATTCACGGCCACACGACCCTGCACGCTATCCACCGCCTGCCGATCGGCAGCACTGTGGATGGGGCCGGTGATAAGCTGACTGTAGCCGAGACGGCATACCTCATTGACGCGTTGCGCCAGCGACGCAACGGGTCGGAATTCGCCCAGCAGGCCGATTTCGCCAACGACCACGGTGCCGGCCGCGAGCCCGCGCCGCAGGTGAGAGCCGGCAATCGCCAGCGCCATGGCGGCATCGACGGCAGGATCAGTCACCTTCAGACCGCCAACGGCATTGACGAACACATCTTTATCCAACAGGCGGAATTCGGCGTGTTTTTCCAGCACGGCGATCATCATCGCGAGGCGATTGGCATCACAACCGGCGGCTTTGCGTCGGGCAGCACCCAGTGCACTGTCGGCTGTCAAAGCCTGAATTTCAACCGGAAGCACACGTGATCCCTGCAGGCAGGCGGTCAGTACGCTGCCCGGTGGCGAACCGGCTCCGGCCTGTATCAGCAGCGATGCGGCGTTATCCACCACTTCCAAGCCGCCGGAGGTCATACGAAAAAGCCCCACCTCCAGCGTGTTACCGAATCGATTTTTAATACAGCGGACAATGCGGTGATCATGATAGGAATCACCTTCAAAATACAGCACGGTATCGACGATGTGTTCAATGAGTTTCGGCCCTGCCAACATGCCACGTTTGGTGACGTGACCGACGAGACAAACGGCGGTTCCACTGGCTTTGGCGAGGTAGACCAGATTGGTGCAGCAATCTTTCAACTGTGACACGCTGCCGGGTGCGGATTGATTGGCATCCTGATAAATAAGTTGGACGGAATCAACAATGCACAGATGCGGGCGAAGTTTCTGGATTTGCTCGCCAATTTTATCAATATTGGTTTGGGCGTATACCAGCAGATTATCGCTCGATGCGCCAAGGCGGGTGGCACGTAGCCGGGTTTGCGGTGCCGACTCTTCGCTTGTGACGTACAGGACTTTGAGTCCCTGCGCGGCAAGCTGCTGGCCGACCTGCAGCAGCAAGGTGGACTTGCCGATGCCCGGATCACCACCGAGAAGAATGGCAGCGCCCGGTACCACGCCGCCACCAATGACGCGATCAAACTCGGCCAGACCGGTAGCCATCCGCGGCGTTTGCATATCGGGGATCTGTGAAACCGGCAGGGCCGGCAGATCGGTATCGACCCACTGGGGGCCACTGCTGGCGGAGAGCGCTCGGGGGCGGTGCGCATCATTAGCGGCGAAGGTTTCCTCCAGCGAATCCCACCCGTCGCATTCAGGACATTTACCCATCCATTTGCTTTGCATGGCACCGCATTGGCGGCAGACAAAATAATTTTTAGTTTTAGCCATGGGACGGATTATACGGCATCTTGCTTCGGCGAGTTCACATGGCTTGGCGGTTTTTACGATGCAGTAGCGATTCCAGGAGCCCGTCCAAGTAATAGCAGAGCTGCGGAAATGCTCCGGATGCAAGGCGTCGGGCTGGCGGCGGGGCTTTATCGTGGCGTTTACCTGCGTGCGGATGCACTGTTTTTACCGCGCCGGGCAGGCCCGGCGGCTAAACATGGGTGTTTGACCGGCGGCATAATGATGTTTATTTATGTGTCGCGCAGAGGAAAAGAGCCGCAGAGGTTTTGTCACCGGACCGAGTGTTACACATTGGCCGAAGCACCGGCAGTGGAGTAGCCCGAGCAGGCCCGGGGCCATGTACCCTGCCGCACCAACCACGACGGAAGCAGGTGAGACGCCCGCGGTACCGGCCATTTGCACCGCCAGAAAAAAACGCGTCGGGACAAGACCGGCGGCGGGGACAAGCCACGACTACATGGCCTGCGCGTTTTTCAAATGGCGCAAGGACTCGCGAATTTTTTCCGATTTGATCCGATGCTCCAGCCGTTTGAGCAGGCGTCTTTCATGGGCGTTAAGCGGGGTGTGAGCATGGATGGCCTTGACGCCCGCGTGCCATGCCAGCCATGCGCCGTTCCAATCGCCCATCTTGGCCAGTGCGTCACCGAGATGACGAAAAACTGTAGGATGACGGAAACCCGCCAGCACCGCAGCACGTTCGAGATACGGGACCGCGCGGACCGCAAAGCCCAGCTTGTAAAACACCCATCCATAACTATCAAGGTACTGTGCAGTGTCGGGATAATTATGAACCGCCAAACCGATGTGCATCGCCGCTTGCCGCAAGTGCTGATTTTGCTGCACCATCGCAAATCCGAGATTGTTGTTGGCGTACGCATCCTGTGGGGCAATCGCAAGGAGATGGCGATAAACCCGCAGGGCGGCACGCTTTTGATGCAACTTCCAGTAGGTATTTGCCAGGCAGGAAAGATCCACCAATCGTGGTATGGAGCGATGCACAAGTTTCCGGGCTACCGCCAGCGCAGCCGTGTAATGGTGAGACCTGAATTCAATCCGCCAGAGAGCTTGAAGCGCATGGAAACTATGCGGCCTCTCGCGCTGCCAGGCGGCCACCAATTGGCGGGCCTGTAACCAGAGGTGATTGTGCAACAGCACATCCAGATACGCTTCCCGAAGGCGGGCGGATTGGGGATAGCGTGCGGCAACTTGCCTGGCATAAACGTATGCGGCCCCCGCATCGCCGGCCCGATAGCAAAGATCGGCATATTGAGCCAGTAACAGGGAGCTGGCGGGATGATAGCGAAGGGCTCTTCGCAATATTTTTACCCCTTGAGTCGCATGCCCCATGGAGGCGCACAGAGATGCCAACCAAACGCTCACAAGCTTGCTGGCAGGATATGGGTGACGGGCGATGAGTATTTTTTGCTGCACACCGGGCCAGTTGCTGTTAACTGAATCGACCATGGCGGCCACAATCAAATGCCGGCTTCCAGCGGGGAACCGGGTTAAAAACGTCTGGGCCGCTTTACGGAACGCGCCCAGATCGCCAAAGGCGTATTGCTCCTGTACTAATTGGAACGCTATCCCACCGCTACGCGGAAATAGCTCGGTTTCTCTCTGAAGAATTGCAATCTCGCGCGGGTAATTGCGCTGCACTGCCGCTAAATGGTCCACCTCACGCCAAATCGGCCGATACTGCGGATACCGATTGGCCACGCTCACAGCCGTGGTCAGGGCGGCGGCGATGCGGTCGGCGGCAGCGAACAGTTTTGCCTGCACAACCAGCGCATCGGGCCCGCCGAGATGTTGGGCCAGGGCCGTCCGCACCAGCGCGTTGGCCTCGTGAAAATGATGGGCAAATACCAGCGCCAGACATTGGTCTTTCACCGCTGGCCAAAACCGCGGTGCCTGATGAAGTACCTGAGTGGTTATGGCGAGGGCAAATACGCGGTGCCCGCTACGCAGAGCGGCAACGTCGACGATGGCATACTGCCATTCCAATTGAGTCACTTGCTGCTGAGGGGTGAGGCTGGCGCTAATGAGCCGCCGATGTTGAACCTCCGCCAGCAATTGGCGAGCCGCGGACGGTGTCGAACGCCGCCCAAAGGCAGCAACCGCAACGATACTTGCAATCTTGAGGGGCGTTGGTGCCAGTGCCATCTGGCGGGTGACGCGCTCAATGGCCTCCAGGCGATGGCCGGTGCAAACGGCCAGCACCATGTACGATTGCACCGCATCGGGGTGCAATGGCCGTTGGGTTACTAACTGGGCGAAGATGCGACGGGCGACATTGAGATGGCCGGCATTCCAAGCAGCTCGTCCAGCGGCAGTCAGGGCCATGCAGGCCTCCGGGCCGGGCTTGTAATGGTCGGCGGCGGCACGGATATCGGCAGCACTGAGTTGATTAAGTTCCAGCTCAGTCAACAGGGCGATTGACGGGTTGGAATTGTGCGTGTGGACGCAGTATCTCAACGCATCGTGCGCCGCGGCATGGAGATGACCGGTAAATTGCTTTGCCAACGCGAGCTGGCCGAAGATGACCGGATTGGTGAACCCTTTTTTGCGGGCGACAGACAGGGCTGCCACGGCCGCTTGCGGCTGACCGGCCAGCAGGGCATTGCGTCCAACTAAAAATTCAATAAGTCCACGGCTTCTGACCAGCCGCCGGACCTGCGGGTTGAATTGGTACGTCACTCGTGGTGTATTAAGCTCTGTCGTCGTCTGACGATAAACGCTTTCCGCGGCTCGATAATAGCCATTGGCTTGCAGGGCCGCAGCAAGCAAAATGTTAATACGCGGCAGCAGGGGTGAATCTGCCTTAAGTTGCGGGGATTGGCGGGCAATGAGTAAATGTCGCAATACCGCCCGCTCGTCGCCATGTGCCCCTGCGGCGGCAAGCATCTGCAGACGCGGGTTTTGCGGGTCCAATTCCAGCGCTGACCTGTAATATCGGTTGGCAGCGGCTGCATGGTGCAAACGGGCGGAGACTTGTCCGAGGGCGATAAAGGTTTTGACCGAATAAGGATCAAGTTGGCAGCTTTGCAACAGAAAATAGCGTGCACCCGTATATCGACCGGTATACATGGCGCCGAGCCCAAGGCCGTACAATGACAGGGCCTTTTGTCGCCGTTGAGCTTTAACATGATGGGCAGCAGGGACAGGCGGAATCCTTACCGCAGCCACGATCTGAGATAGCCGCGCCTGACGGCGGGCCTCGTCATTGGCCGCCGTGCTGATATTCAGCCCCTGCCCCACTGAATAGAACGCTGGCTGATAAAGTGCCTCGGGCACATGCATAGGGGTTGATGGAGTAAACTGGTTGGCAGTGCATCCGGCAAGTGAACCGACAACCATCAACAATAACCATGCCGTATGCTTCATATTCATCTCTTAGCAGGATTGCACATGCACCGAGGTATCATATGCCAATCTTTAATCTCAGAATTGTAGCTTGATGTGGCGGAATATGGGTGTGTGCTGAGGGATGCGGCTCCGCCTGCTGTTTCGCCGTACATGCCGGTCATTGGCGGCTCATCGCGATCCCCGCCGCGCCCGGCCGGCATCGGAGGGTGGCCAGAAACAACCTATCGGTATCATCGCCCCGATGTGAATGGGCTGCCAAACCCGGTTTCCGTGGGCACGCCGGGGGTCCGTCGGGCTTGCGATGCGTCCAGCGGCATTGATTATCGGGCCCAGAGTCTGTCCAGTCATAGCAAGGCTGCGATGTGCCGGAAACGCCCCGGATGCCGAGGTTGAAAAAATGCGGCCAATCCGCATGATGCACAGGGTTTTCGGCTGCGCCGAAACGACGTGGTATCGGGGCACGGCCCCCAAAATTGAGGAGAAACAGATGTTGGGTCAAGTGGCATTGATAGCAGGACACACGCATGCAGTGGCTGCGTCGGCGGTTGCGCCGGTGCATCATTTAACATTGCTGCAAGCCATTGCTTTGGGCTTTTTGCAAGGGGTGTCGGAGTTATTTCCCATCAGCAGCTTGGGGCACATCATTATCATCAAGCATTTGCTACATTGGCATTTTAATGCGCACAACAAGAATTTTTTGTCGTTTGTTGTGGCGCTGCACTTGGCTACAGCGGCGGCTCTGCTTCTCTATTTTCGGAAGCAGTGGCTGGTAGTCATCAAAGCCTATCTCGGCAGCATCAAGCACAAAAAATTGGTGTATGACCGGGAAAGCAAATTCGCCTGGCTGCTGGTGGCCGGAACCATTGTCGTGGGTCTGGTTGGATTAGTGTTTGAGAAAAAATTCAAACTCTTTTTTGATAATCCGCATTACTACTGGATGGTCTGTGTCTTTTTGATGGCCAACGGGCTGGTGATGCTGGCGGGTGATTGGCTGAAGAAAAAGAGCGACCGTCGGGGGGCGCAGAATAAGACGACGGAGGATTTGACCTTTCCAGTTGGTGCCGCGGTGGGTGCGGCTCAAACGTTTGCCCTGTTCCCGGGAATATCGCGTAGCGGTGTGGCCATTGTTGGTGGAATTCTCGCCGGGCTGTCGTATGAAGAGGCGTGCCGCTTTGCGTTTATGCTCGCCACCCCGGTTATTGCGGCGGCTGGCCTCCTGAAGGTGCCCGCCCTGTTCAAGCACAGCGCGCACGCCATTTTGGGGCTTACCATTCCTGCGGCCATCGCCGCCGGTCTGGCGGCGTATTTAAGCACGGCCTTTTTGATGAAATACTTTGAAACCCGCAAGTTGTGGCCGTTTGCCATTTACTGCATCGCACTGGGGGGCATCGCGCTGATTCTGGCCCGCTAAATGGTGTTGCCCCCGCGCCGCCATTTTCAGGGTGATGGTGTTTATCGGCACGGTTGTATCCGCCTTCAGGCGCTGAAGGTTGGCTGGTCAATTGCGGGACGCGCAAGCCGGTTTGCGGTAGAATTCAGGGTTTGCGGCAGCGTGGTCAATTGGAGCACCACCGCAAATTGGGATATTGCAGCCTTCAAGGAAGAATATGTTCGATCAAGACGCCCGAATTACTGATTTACAGATTGAAACCGAACTTTCAGAAAGCTACCTCACCTACGCGATGAGCACGATCATGGATCGTGCACTGCCCGATGTGCGCGACGGACTCAAACCGTCACAGCGGCGCATCCTGGTGGCCATGAACGATCTTCGGCTTATGCCGCGCAGCAAGCACATCAAGTGCGCCAAAATTGCCGGCGACACCTCCGGTAACTATCATCCGCACGGCGAAGCGGTGATCTACCCCACGCTGGTACGCATGGCGCAAAGCTGGAATATGCGGGCGAAATTGGTCGACGGGCAGGGCAATTATGGTTCGATTGACGGCGATCCCCCCGCCGCGATGCGGTATACCGAGGCCCGCATGGCGGATGCAGCCGCCGAGATGATGGAAGACCTGCGGGAAGATACCGTCGATTACATCCCCAATTACGACGAGCGGCTTGAAGAGCCAACGGTGTTGCCGTCGAAGTTTCCAAATTTACTGGTCAATGGATCGCAGGGCATTGCCGTGGGCATGGCGACGAGTTTGCCGCCGCACAATTTACGTGAAATTTGCGACGGCCTGGTAAAAATGATCGATGAACCGCACAGCACCATTAAAGATTTAATGAAAATTGTCAAAGGGCCGGATTTCCCCACCGGCGGCGTGATCTGCGGCCGCAGCGGGATCTTGGACGGCTATGAGCACGGCCGGGGTAAGATCGTGCTGCGAGGGCGGGTGCACACCGAACAGGTCAAAGGCGGAAAAGACCAGATTGTCATCACCGAGATACCGTATCAGGTGCTTAAAAAGACCATTATTGAATCGATCGCCACGCAGGTGAAGGAAGAGCGTATTAAAGATATCTCCGATGTGCGCGATGAATCGGATCGCGAGCATATGGTGCGGGTGGTGGTGGAACTCAAACGCGACGCCGATGCCAATGTGGTCATCAACCAGTTGTATCAATACACACCGCTGCAGAGCACGTTTTCCATCATCAATATCGCCCTGGTGAACCGCCAGCCCCGCACCATGGGACTCAAGGAGATGATGGAACATTTTATCGACCATCGCAAGGTGGTCATCCGGCGACGGACAGCCTTTCGGCTTAAAAAGGCGCGGCAGCGGGCGCACATTCTCGAAGGGCTGATTTTAGCCCTGGCCGATATCCATACTCAAGAGGCAGCGCCACGGGGGGCAGGTGGAACAATTGAGGTCATGGGCATCATCGAGATGCTGCGTAACCGCAAGATCAGCCCCGATGTGCCCACCGCCAAAGCCAATTTAATGCGGAAGCTCTTTACCGTTGATGAAGCCCTGACCTGGCGAAAAATGATCCCCGGCGCGTTTTTGAAGCGGATCAACCAGGCCGCCAAAGACTTCGGTGGTATGACGCTTTCCGCGGCGCAGGCTGATGCGATCTTAATCATGCAGCTTCAGCGACTGGTCGGCCTGGAAATCGACAAGCTCACCGAGGAATACAACAAGCTGACCGCCGAGATTGAAGATTATGAATTGATCTTGAGCAATGACAAGCGCGTACTGGATATCATTCGTGAAGATACAATTGAACTGCGTGAAAAATTCGGCGACGAACGCCGCACCCAGATTACCAATGACGCCACGGACATCAATATTGAAGATTTAATCGCCGACGAGCAGGCAGTCGTCACCATCAGCCATGAGGGATACATCAAGCGTATGCCGCTTGATACCTACCGCAAGCAGGGCCGCGGGGGGCGGGGCGTTGTAGGGGCTGACAGCAAGGAAGGCGATTTTATTGAGCATTTATTTATTGGTTCAACCCATGACTATCTGATGTTCTTTACCAATCTCGGCCGATGCTACTGGCAGAAAATTTACGATCTGCCGCAGATGAGCCGCCAGAGCAAGGGCCGATCGATTGCCAATCTGGTGGAATTTCAGGAAGGCGAGAGTCTGGCGGCCGTTCTGCCGGTGCGCGACTTCGACGACGAGGGCAAACACCTTGTGATGGCTACTGCCGGCGGGATTATTAAAAAGACGCTGCTCAAGGCTTATGGCAATCCGCAGAAGCGCGGGATTATTGCCATCGGTCTGGATAAGGGCGACAGCCTGATCGGTGTGGGAGTGACCAACGGCACCGATCAGATCGTACTCGCGACACGCGAGGGTATGGCTGTTCGGTTTGAAGAAACCGAAGTACGCGACATGGGACGGCAGGCGGGCGGCGTCAAAGGCGTCGAACTTGTCGAAAAAGACCGCGTGGTGGGGATGGTAATCGTGCCGCATGGCTTGGAGCATGGCGACAATCAGGTGACCCTGCTGACCGCCTGCGAGAATGGCTACGGCAAACGGACGCGAATTGAGGAATATCGCCTCACCCATCGCGGCGGAAAAGGCGTCATTAATATTCGCACCACGGATCGCAATGGTCCGGTGGTTACGGTCCGAGCCATCACGGATAACGATGAGTTGATGATGATCACCCGGCAGGGACAGGTGGTGCGCATCGGCGTCACCGGCGTGCTGCGGGAAATGGGTCGGGCAACGCAAGGCGTGCGCCTCATCAAGCTTGAGGAAGGCGACATCCTTGTGGGTATGGCCCGGGTGGTACCGGAAGAATCTGATGGTTCCGACGCTGCACCACTGCTCGATCTGCCGGCTGATTAGGACCCTGCCGACAACCGGTCGCCCGTCTCTCCGATGGCGGTCCATCACCCTGTGGTGGCCCTTGGAATCGTGACGGGCCGTGCGGCGGGAACAATGGTGGAATTGCTTACCGGCTGCCCCGGCGGTGCTGCCGGAATTTGAAAGGAAATTGGCGTGGTCGACATTCAACCGATGTATGCAATTCGGTATCCCATTTTCGAACAAACAGGGTTGGTGTCACCACCCTATGATGTACTGGCGCTGCAAGACAAGCAGTCCATGCTTGCCAGAAATGCAAATAATATTGTCGCCGTTGATTTACCCCATGTGCCTCCCAAAGTTGCAGGGCCCCTGCAAGCGTATGCACACGCCGCCAGTCAATTGCAGGCTTGGCTGGACTCCGGCGTTTTGGTGCGCGACGATGTTGCGGCGCTCTTCCCTTATGAACAGACTTACACGCACGAGGGGCGTATGTACCATCGCCGCGGGCTTTTCGGCCGTGTTCGACTGGAGGAATTCGGCGGCACGGGCACCATTCATCCGCATGAGCAGACCTTCAGCGGCCCGAAGGAAGACCGGCTGCTGCTGACCCGCGCCACCCGCTGCAATATTTCGCCGGTGTTTGGGCTTTATGACGACCCGCACAACGCCGTTACCGAGTCGCTTTTTGCCAAACTGGACGATCCCATCGCCGAGGCCCTGCTGCCATCAATGGACGGCCAGAGCAGGGTAAAATCGACTCTCTGGCGCGTGGCCTCTGCCCATAGCATCAGACATATGCAAAAGCTGCTGGCAGACAAACACCTGTACATCGCCGACGGGCATCACCGCTATGGAACGTCGCTTAATTATCGACGCGAACGGGTCGCCTCCAACGGAACCCTGCCGCATGATCATCCCGCCAATTTTGTCATGTTTGTACTCGTGGCCATGCAGGACCCCGGCCTGATTATCATGCCAACCCATCGCACGGTTTCCAACCTGAAGGGATTCACACTCGATAAATTCATGGCCGCCGCCGGATCGCGGCTGAAATTGGCGACCGGGGAGAAATTTCATGGCGATCAATTGCCCGCCCTTGAAAAACGTCTCCCCTCATTTGGCGCCCACGCAATGGCCGTATATGACCCTGCGGCTGACAAGGCCGTGGTTGTGATGCCGACAACGGACGATCCGCTGCGCGAATTTCTGTCGGCGCCCACTGTAGCCGATCATTCGGCGGCGTGGCGATCGCTGGATGTCGCAATACTTCAGGAATTGGTTTTTGATCAGATCGTCAAGCCGCATTTTGCCGCCGGTGGCGATGTATCATGGGCGTTTCCCCATGAGGCCCAGGAAGTGTTGCGTCTATGCCACCATGCACAGCATCACGCCGGCTTTATCCTGCAGCCGACGCCGCTGAAAGCGGTGCGGGATTTGTGCAATCACAATGAGCTTATGCCCCAGAAAAGCACTTTTTTTTATCCCAAATTGGCAACGGGCATGCTGATCAATCCCCTGTTCTGATGATTAGCGGCGTGTGCGGAGCCCGCAAGCGCCATCGTTCAGAGGTTTGACAACATTTGATCGATTCCCGCGTTTATCCCTTGCGAGTATGCGTGGATGATGCAATACCAAGAACTGGCTGATATATCGCTGAATTTCTTTGGACAGCACAGCTTTGCCTGGTGGGCGGTGGTCATTGGGGCCGTGGGCATCACCTTACTTGTGCATGCTTGGCGGCAATGGCGTTTCGCCAACGCCCTCCGGGCGGGAACGCCGCGCCAATCTACCCCTGCCCAGCCGTCGTCCATCTACCTGCCGACCATCATTGGACTGATTGCCGTCGTGTACGCCTTGATCGCATGGCTGCTGCCGGTAGCTCAAGGGCGTCTGCCCGCCATGGTGCTGACGGCCGCTTTGTTGATACTGGCGGTATGGGTTTTTTATCGGCGAGTATATCGGTTCCTTGGCCGGCGCCGCATGTTCTCACTGCTGGCGCTCCGCAGCGCTGCCCTAATTTTTTTATTATTGATGATGTTTGAACCGGTCATGGCCTGGGTAACGGTTCCCCATCAGCGGGCCAGACTGGGCGTGGTGATAGATGCTTCCGGTTCCATGAGTGTCAGCGACCATCCCAACGCCCCCAGCCGTTACCTTCAAAGTGTTTTGGCCGTGCGACAGTTGTCGCGGATCGTACGCAGGCACTTTCAAATTCAATATTTTGCCTATGATGGCAAGCACAACGCTCCATTAAACAGTGAGAATCAATACAGCTCCATCGCACCCGACGGCGATGAAACTGATCTTCCCACCGCCATTAAACTGGCGTCAGATAATGGCGACAAGGAAATCGTATTGTTTTCTGATGGCATACAAAACGGGCCGACACCGCTGCGGACTCTTTCACGGCTGGGGGCCAAAGTATTCACCGTACGTGTGGGATCGACATCCACCCACGCCAAAGGAGTGCCGGAAATTGATATTGTCCGGGTGGATGGACCGCAGACAGCACCGGTGGATACCCGTATCACACTGACGGTGCATATCCATTCCACCGCACTGGATAATCGTACGGTGCAGGTGCAGCTTTTGCACCACCACATTTTATTAAAATCCCGGCAGTTGGTGCTGCAGTCCGGTACGGCGGCACAGGTGGTGAAGCTGCACCTCACGCCGCATCATGTCGGGCGGCTGCTGCTGACGGTGCACATTCCCCCGGTACCGCAGGAACGGTCCACCGCTGGCAACAGCCAGCAGTTTCCAGTATTAATTACCAATCCCCGTATCAGTGTCCTGTACATCGAAGCGCAAATCAGGCCGGAAGTTGGACCGTTGGAACAGGACCTGGCCACCGACCCGAACGTCAACCTGGTAAGCCTCATCCAGACCCGGCCCGGATATTTCATGGTGCGAGGCATGCACGGCCGACTGACGGCACTGCCCCAAACACTGGCACAGTGGAAGCAGTTCAAGGTGATTATGCTCGGCGATGTGGCGGCCAATTTTTTTTCTCCCGCTCAACGGGAACAAATTCGGCAGGTGGTCAAAGACGGTACAGGTTTTTTAATGATTGGCGGGATGCAAAATTTTGCCACCGGCGGATGGGGCAATACATCCATGGCAGGTTTGTTTCCTATCCAGCTTAGCACCGTCCACCCAAGCCAGCTTTCGCAGCCGTTTGTGCCGGAACTTACCCCTTTTGGCCGCCAAAGCCCCATTTTTTCCGGCATCGCCCAATGGTTTATTCCGCCCGGCGGCGGGCATCCATCGCGGGCTTTACCGGATCTCGACGGCTGCGTTGCCTTTGCCGGTCTGGCACCATCGGGGCAAGCCCTACTTGTTGATCCACAGGAACAGGTGCACGGTGCACCGGCCATCGTGCTGGCGGTCGGCCATTACGGCAAGGGGCATTCTGCCGCATTTGCTGCGGATACCACTTATCGGTGGCAATTGGAATTGCGCACGATGGGCAATCGGTCGCCTTATCATCGCTTTTGGGGGCAGTTGATTCGCTGGCTTGCGGGGCAGATCAAAATTAAAACCGCCTCCGGGCCATCCGTCACCGCTCTGATCCGTCGCCAGCGCTATCGACCCGGTCAGGTCGTGCGGTTGCGGGCACAAGTAACCGATATGAGCGGCCAATCCACACGCTTTGCCCAAACCAAGGTGATTGAAGCACTGCCCGACGGCAGAAGTCGCACCCTTACCATGAATCCGCAGCGGCATGATATCGGCATGTACAAACGCAACATCCGCCCCGTTTTGCCTGGAAAATATGCACTGACTTTCTCAGCGACGAGGCATGGTAAATTATTGGGTACAGATAAAACTGATATTTTTGTAATCCCCCCCGATACCGAAATGACCAAGTTGGCGGCTGAACCGGCGGTATTGCAGCGCATCGCCCGGCTGACAGGCGGCACATACAGCGAACTGTATTCAATCGGCGCCCTGGGACGGCGGCTTAATGCATCGTTGCCGAAGCAGAATCAGATTCGGCGGGTATCCATGCCCCTTTACAACAATTCGCTGTGTTTTATTCTATTTATAGCATCCATCACGACTGAATGGGTCCTGCGCCGCAAGTGGCAATTGCAATAACCGGATGCTGCAGGATCGCGCAGGGCTTGAATCGGCGCGATCGTTTGCGTCCGCGGGCACGCATCAGGTATCAACGCGCGGGCACAATGCCCGGCGGCTAAATACGGGGCACGGTAATAACACGGCGTGCGGGGGGGGATTCGCGCGGACGAACGCCCGGGCACTGGACATGCGGCGAAGTGGGGGTGGGCGGGTGAATGCGAGGGGGAATTGCGCTAGCGCGGGCGGATTTCGGAATCGCCACCAGTGGTGCATTTGTATCCGCGTATGATGTTGCTATAATGATGTGTATAGGGGTCGGCTAAACGATTCATCTTTCCCAACTTTAGTCGAATCATCAGGTGATAGGCGGGCGCGGTGCTTTTGATGGAGGCCTGCCATTTTTTCCATGGAGATGTATGTCAAGCACAGTAACGGGGCTTTTGGAAATAACCGACAAGGGTGTGGGTTTTTTAAGAAGCGCACAACGCAAGTACAAGGCGGTTCCCGCCGATCCTTTCCTGTCGGCGGAGGTTATCGCCGACAACCACCTCCGGGCCGGTCTGCAGGTTACGGCCATGGCCACTGTCGGTGCCAAGGGGCCGTCACCCGTGGTCAGCGAGATAGTCGACGTCAATGGCCGACCGTTGCAGGATTACTGGCAGATGATGTCGTTTCCTGATTTAACGGTCATTGATCCGCGCGTGAAGATTCAACTTGAGACGCCGGGCGGGCCGCCATCGATGCGGATTATGGATTTGCTTACGCCGATTGGTTTTGGGCAGCGCGGGTTGATTGTAGCGCCGCCGAAAACGGGCAAAACGACACTGCTTAAGCAGATTGCCGAGGCCATTGTCGCGAATCATCCTGATGTAACGCTGCTGATCCTGCTGGTGGATGAGCGTCCGGAGGAAGTCACTGATTTCCGGCGGTCGCTTAAGGCGGAAGTCTGGGCGAGTAACAACGACGAAGATGTGCCATCGCATATCCGCACCAGCCGCATGGTGATTGAGCGGTCGCGGCGTATGGTGGAGTTCGGCCAGCATGTGGTGGTGCTGCTGGATTCCATTACGCGTATGGGGCGTGCGTTTAACCATTTTGTGGGAAATTCAGGCCGCACCATGAGCGGCGGCGTGGACTCGGCGGCGCTGCACGAACCCCGCGCGCTGTTTGGCTCGGCACGGAATATTGAAAATGGCGGGTCGCTGACAATCATCGCCTCGGCGCTGATTGAGACCGGCAGCCGCATGGATGATTTAATATTTCAGGAATTCAAGGGCACCGGCAACATGGAACTGGTGCTGTCGCGGAAACTGGCGGAACGGCGCATCTGGCCGGCGATTGACCTGGCGGCATCCGGCACACGGAAGGAAGAATTGCTGCTGGGCCCGCAGGTGGCCAAACAGACGGCGAAACTGAGGCGGCAGCTTATCGGGCGTGATCCGGTGATATCGATGGATGCGCTGATCAAGGGCATCAACCGATATAAAAGCAACCTTGAATTTCTGGCGTCATTTAGTTCCGGTGCCCGGCACCCCGTAGGGCTGCGGGATTGAATGAAGGTTACCGGGGATACCCGCGGAACATAAGGTGGCGAGGGGTGCGGCTTGCCAAGCGCCGACACCGGAGACTACACTGCAGAGCATGTCGGAAAGATTGCTGATCAAGTTGAAAACGTGGCCCACTTCCATCGAGCAGGAGCATCTGGAAGAACTGGGATTTTTTAATAAACAAAGATGGCAGATGTTCTGCGATCCCGATGAACTGCCCAATCTGGTGGAATGGCTCAAGGCGCGACGTTTGAGTTTCAGCGTCCATCAGAGTGATCGCATGGGCAAGTATGATGACTATTCGCGACTATCAGACCAGCTGTTACGGACGGATGGAGGTTCGCCCACGGCCTGCGCTTTGTGCGGAAGAGACGGTGTGGCGTGCTACCAATGGATGGAAGGGGACGACACCGATCAAATTGAGGCAACCGCCCGCCGATTTTATCTGTGCGGCAGGTGTGTTCGTGAAAAATTAATTCCTCACGGACGGCTCTATACCCGCTCCGACGATGTGCTGTAACCCGCCACGGTTTACCGCGTCGCCCAGCGACGGCGCTAAACGGGGCGGGCGATCACAAACACACGAAGGAATGCCCCGTACCGCAGATATCCTGTCTCCATCTCAAGCAGGCCAGACGCCTGCGGTATAAGCCGCCGAAGCGGGGCCCCGCGGCTAAACATCGCGGGCGGATGGGTGCAAACGCGCGGGGGAATGCATCAAAATGTGAGCAGCAGGGTGGCGAAAATAATCAGCCAGATGATGTCAAGAAAATGCCAGTACATCAGGATGTACCGAATGCCTGGATGGTAATTGCGGGAATATTTGCCGGCGTAGGTCTTGATATTGACCACGCCCAAGGGAATGAGTCCGGCGATGACATGCAGGGCATGGAGAACGGTGAACATATAAAATGCGACAAGCAGCACATGGCGCTCCACCACCGACGCATCGGCCCGGCTCAGACCGCCGTTGGCCGACTGCCCCACCCACGCGATAGCGCTGACGGCGTGCTGGGTTTGATTGAGTTGGGCGTCAAGTGCGAGCCAATTAAAAAACTGCATTGCCAAAAAACCCAGCCCCAATATGAACGTTGCGGTCAGCCAGTGACCGCTGGATCGGCTGTGGTCTTTCCGTATGGAGGACATGGCATGATGAATGGTAAACGAGCTGATCAGCAGGATCAGCGTACTGATCCATAGCCCATCGGGGAGGGAAACCGTAACGGATTTAAGGAAATGGGCGCGGTAAAAGGTAAAGGCGATCAGACTCGACACAAATAAGATGGTCAGCGACCCGACGAGGATAGCCATGCCGAGCGTTCCGGCTCCGGCGACATGCATTTTATGGCGGTCGTCGGCGTCTTTCTGAGGGTCCGGAGGCATATCAGGGGAATAGTCGGCGGTGATTGTATCCATCTTTGCCCCGTTCTTGTCCGTTTTCGCCCGTCACAAATGCTTCATGCACCGTCGCCCGTTCCAACACCGACACCCCGGTAAGATTATAGCCGCCTCACTGGTCTGGCGAATGGCATACTCAGCGCCGGGCCGATAATTCCGGCCGAGCCGCAGCGGTGAGGGATGCGGCCTGACCTACTTTTTACCGGGTGCGGCTTCGGTGGCCTTGCTGCTCGCATGCGATTTGCTCTGCGCTTGATGATAGGCGGTGGTCATAGCCTCAGATTCGCCGCGAATGAGCTGATGCCGATAATTGAAGACATCCAGCGAAGACCAGGAGATAAAGAGAGTGACGAAGATAAAAGCCAGAGCCATGATGACCACATTGAAAATATGATCGTAGCGGAGGTGCATGAAATAGAGGGCGGCTACGATGGCCATGATGGAGGCGATGACCAGCGATACGAAAACATGTGACCCGCCCAGATCGACGGAATTTAGAAGCAGATTAAGAACGGCACAGCCGCAAAGCACAATCCAAACGACAATCAGCGTAGGAATAGAAACAATATGGGCCTTCGCCGGCGCGAGGTTTTTGGGGGGGTGATCGTGATCGCTCATGACATGACTCCAAAGAGGATTTTTGCGGTGCGACGCCTAATGGGCCAAATACAACAACGGGAACAGGAACATCCAGACCATATCAACGATGCCCCAATACAGTCCGACAAATTCAACGGGGGCAAAATAGCTTGGGCCGAAATCGCCGCGAATATTTCGAATCAGGAGCCACACCATCAAGATGATGCCGATGATGACGTGGATGGAGTGCAGACCAGTCATCAGGTAGTAGGCCCCAAAAAAAATCTGCACATTATTGGGCTGACTGTAAGGGCTAAGAGGCGCCTTTTGTTTGTCTTTGGCAACGACTCCCGCGGGACCAATGGGCGCGGGCGCCAGACCTGAATGGGCAACAATAAATCCCTGTTTCTGAAGGAGTTTGAGATTTTGCCATGGGGCTGCCTCGATGGGCGTAGGCCGGGCCATGGGTTTAATCAGACCGGCGGGTGGAAGCAGCGGCTGGTTGTTCGGGCCTACGGTGGGGTGATAATTGGTGCCCCAGAGGAGGCGCTGTTGATATTGGGCATAATATTCAAAACCGTGGAGCACCAAAAAGCCTACCCCACCGCAAATGGTCAAGATAAGGCAAATGGTAATGCCCAGGCGTTTTCCAGTGTGGGCAAACCGCACACCAAGCGCCATGGTAAAACCGCTGGTAAGCAGGATCAGGGTGTTGATGAGGCCTGCAACCGGATCGAGATATTGGCCGGCAAACTGGAATACGTTTGGATGCAAGGCGCGGTAGACGCTGTAGGCACAAAACAGGCCGCTGAAGAGCAGAATTTCCGTGGAGAGGAAAAGCCACATGCCGAGCTTTCCGGCATCAAACTGCTGCTGCATCGTATCGAAGTGGTGCGCAAGGTGTTTTTTGACGATCTCTGGGTTGACACCCGGCTGCAACGCTTCACTCATTGAAGACTCCAAAACTGGATGAAAAATTTCACAATCTATCGCTTAAAAAAAGTGGTCGAAGTTACAAACCCATCGACCACTCATCGCGGCCCTACCCAACACACGTCGGCATACCGGATGCCGGGACAATAAGAACTAATTTTACTCAGCGGACTGGATTTGATCCACCATTCTGATACGGGAAAACCGATCGGGCGGGGATCAAATCCGCAGGCCGCGTTACGCATGCGCCGGGGCCACCTCTGGACCCACCGCCGGTTCTGCTTGGGGTGGAACATCCGTTCGCACATAACCGCCTATCGACTCATCGTATTTAACGTTGGAGTAGTCATAGCAATCTTCGATGGCCAAAGGTGTGTCGTCGAAGTTGTAGTGCGGGGGCGGCGAGGAAGTTGTCCATTCAAGCGTAGCCGCACCCCATGGATTATCCGGGGCCTTCTTGCCGCGGAAGAGCGAATGGAGCAAGTAGCCCGCCATCATGAGGAATGCCACCAACTGGATGTAGGCTCCAACCGATGACGCAATCATGTAGGGCTGATACTGCGGGAGATAGCTCGCATAGCGGCGCGGCATGCCCTCGGCACCGACGATCAACTGCGGGAAGAAGGTGACATTGACACCGATAAACAGGAGTACGCAGGTGATGCGCCCCATGGTTTCGTTGTACATTTTACCGGTAAACTTGGGCCACCAATAATGCAGGCCGCCGAGGAAGCCGATAATCGTGCCACCGAACATCACATAATGGAAGTGGCCAACCACGAAGTAGGTATTATGCAGAACCACATCTTCGGCAATGCAGCCAAGCACCACACCGGTCAATCCACCGACGGTGAAAAGGATGATGAATGAGAGTGCATAGAGCATCGGCGTGTCGAGCTTGATGGCGCCTTTATACATGGTGGCAAGCCAGTTAAAGACTTTAACCGACGACGGCACGGCGACAATAAATGTCAGCAAGCTGAAAATGGTATCAAGTTCAGCGGATTGCCCGTTGACGAACATGTGATGGCCCCAGACGAGGAAACCAATGAGTGCGATAGCCAGCGAGCTGTAAGCTATGAACTCATAACCGAAGATATGCTTGCGGCTGAACGTTGGGACGATCTCGCTGACGATGGCCATGGCGGGCAAAATCATGATATAGACGGCGGGGTGAGAATAGAACCAGAAAAAGTCCTGGAAGAGCACCGGGCTGCCGCCGAGGGCCGCATTGAAGAAGCCGATATGCAGGGTACGTTCCATGATAAGAAGCAGGAACGTAACACCGATGACGGGGGTAGCGGCTACTTGAATGATGGAAGTCGCGTAGATGCCCCAGAGGAACAGCGGCATACGGAACCAAGTCATGCCTGGCGGACGCATCTTGTGAATGGTGACGATGAAGTTCAGCCCGGTGAAGATGGAGCTGAAGCCGATGAGGAATATTCCACCCACCATCCAGCATACGTAGGTTTCAGTCTGAATGCTGAAGGGTGTGTAGAATGTCCAACCGGTATCGACCGCGCCGGCGACCGTGGAGACGATCGCCATGATCGCACCACCCACGTAGAGATAGAAACTAATCAGGTTAAGGCGTGGGAAGGCGACATCCTTGGCACCGAGCATAAGTGGAATCACCAAGTTGCCAAGGCTGCCGACGATGATGGGGATAAGCACCAGAAACACCATGATGATGCCATGAAGGGTAAAGACCTGGTTATAGTGCTTATATGCCGCGAAGCTGGACATGTGCTTGGTCGCGTGAAATATTAAACCCTGGGGCACCAGCAACTGAGTGCGTATGACCTCGGCGAGCATACCACCGATAAAAAAAGCGGTAAGCGTGGCGACCAAGTACATGAGGCCGATGCGCTTGTGATCCAGCGTAAGCAACCACGACTTAATACCTTTGTCACAATTAAGGTAGTTGACTTTCGGCTTATCGGGAAAGTTTACAGCAGTCATTTTTCAACTCCAAACTCGGGCCTACCAACTCGCCCGATTATAGCATGCTCAAAAGGTCACACCAAACTTTTTATTACCATCGATATTGCTGATATCAGCAATAAGCACAGCCAATAACCTTCACTTCACTTCAACGGCGGTTCTGCACTCGCCGAGGCTTTATCACTTAACGAGTTGATGTACCAGATAAGGGAATCAAGCTTCTTCTTATTTTTGGCACCGGCCAGAGTATCGGTATAACTGGGCATGATCGGCTGGAAGCCGGCGACCACTTTTTTGCCAGGGTAGAGGATCATGAACCGCAGGTATTTATAGTCGGCAACGACGGTTTTGCCGTTCGTGAGTTTAACGTGAGAGCCAGCGAGATTTTTCCATGTAGGACCAACTCCGGGGCTGCCATTGACCGTGTGGCAGCCAATACACCCCATTGATGCGTAAAATCGCTTCCCTTCAGCCACGAGCGCGAGCGCCGCCGCCGCCGCCGGCAGCTTGGGCGCCGCTGCGGCAATCTTTTTCGGCGAAGCACTACGGGGCGCCGCTGGCTTACCGGGATAGTCGGGCACGGGCGGCCGACTGGCCTTATTGGCGTGAGAACTGAGCGTATTAATATACCAGATGATGGCATCCAGTTTGCGATGCTTTTTGTGAGCCGCCCCGCCGAAGGTGGTGTAATAATTAGGCATTACATTATTAAAACCTGCCACCATTTTATGGCCGGGATACAAGATGGCCTGACGGAGATAGGCGTAGTCGGCCACCACGGTCTGGCCGCTGGCGAGTTTGACATGCGATCCGGCGAGGTCTTTCCATGTGGGGCCTGTGCCGGTGGCACCATTGACGGAGTGGCAACCGAGGCACCCCTCCAGCGCCGCGATTTTTTTACCGACGACGGAAAGAGGCAGAATTTTGCCATCATGTATCCAGATATCCGATGCCTGGGCGAGTTTTTTCTTAAATGCCGGAATGGGCATGACATCCACATTGGCGCGCATCTCAGAATGGCCATCTCCGCAGTATTCTGAACACTGAAGAACGAAATGGCCGGTGTGAACAGCCTTCACCCATACTGTCATGGTGCGCCCCGGAACAACATCGCGCTGAACGGAAAATTGGGGTATCCAGAAACCGTGAAGCACATCTTTGGAAGTCATGGAGAACTTAACAGGGGTATTGACGGGCATATACAGCGTGTTGGTGGCAGCGCCGTCGGGATAGGTGAATTGCCAATGCCATTGCCAAGCCTGCACGCCAATGTTATAGCAACCGCTGGGGGGTGTTTGCATATTCATGTAATCTTTAAAGCCTAAGACAAACATCACCATCATGATGATGAGAGGAATGACGCTCCAAGTGATTTCCAATGCCGTATTGTGGTCGGTAGAAGGATCGGCCACTTCTCGGATGCCCTTGCGAAAACGGTACTTAATGCAGAAGAATACCGCCAGACCGGTAATAAGCACCGTGAAGAAGACCGATACCCAAAACCAGAGATCCCATAACCACTGAACCTCAGGCCCGAAGGTGGAATCACTATGTGGCAGTCCATACGATCCAATAAGTGGATGGGAGAATACATGCCCCAATATTGGCGAAAAAGCGTCGATCGATATCATGGGTTAAAATCCTTCTTTATTGCTCTCTAAAGACTTTCCCGAGGCTTGCGGTGTGGTCTTCAACCGGTGCTTCCGTTCCCAGATGAACAGTGAACCGAACATGGCCGTAAGCCCGATGACGACGGCGATGCCGGCCAGCGACATGATACGCAGCCCCACCGGTGTATATTTTCCCACGGTTGGGTCAAATGAGCAGCAGAGCAGCAACACCTGCTGGAATATGTTGGTCACGCGATGATTACCCGCCTGAACCAAGGCCAGACTAAGCTGGGATGAGTGGTATTTGATGCCAAAAAAATAGTTTGATAACCGCCCCCGAGGCGTTAAGACATAAATAGCCGCCGCATGGTTGTAGGTATGCGTCGCCGGATAGAAGATGTAGTGGAAGCCGACGGCGGAAGTTAATTTTTTAATGGATGCCGCGCTGCCGACCAGAAAATGCCAGTGTTTGGCCACCATTTTGGGATGCTTCAAGGCGGTCAGATAGCCATTTTTTTTAGCCGCCGCCGCCTGCCATGTATCGGTTGGATCAAAACTCACAGTGACCACATCGTAATCGTGTCCGATGCGGTCCGACATGCGGTTCATGGCATGTGCCAGCCCTATTTCCACATAGGGACAAACGCCCTGACAGCGGAAGTAGACGAAACTGAGGATAACCGGGCGGCCTTTACGGAAATATTGCGCCAGCGTCACCTTTTGGCCGTGTGAGTTGGTAAAGGTGAGGTTGATGGGAATTTGCCGGCCTGGATGAGGAACAATGCCGGCGGCTTTGGCATCGCGGCTGTCCTGAGTGTTTTCAGAGAGTTGTGTGAAGGCGCTAGCGCGTGCGGCGCCGACGTGCACATATGCAGCGACGGCACTGACCAAGCATAGAGCAAGCCAAACGGAATAAATTCCCAACGGCCTGCGCACGGACAGCACGAAGCTTCGAACTGACCGCAATGTCTTTACCTTCTCAATCACACGCATCACAAGCACCTTGTGAGGATACCCTCACATCATCCATCCCTCTCAATCAGCCGGCGCTATTGGGCACTGGTGGCCGGGTCTTTGCACTGCTCTTATTGCTGAGCTCGTTTATGTACCAGATAATAGCATCGAGTTTATATATATTCTTCTTCCCGGCCAGTTTATCAGAGTAGTTGGGCATAATGTTGGGAAAGCCGGCGACAATTTGTTTGCCCGGGTAAAGAATCATGAACCGCAGGAATTTGTAATCGGCAAGGACGGTTTTGCCGTCGGTAAGTTTAACGTGAGAGCCAGCGAGATCTTTCCACGTGGGGCCAACCCCGGGGCTGCCGTCAACGGTGTGGCAAGCAATACATCCGAGGGATGCATAGAGTTTCTTGCCATAAACACTTAGCGGACCTTTGGGGCGGATGGGCCCGACCGCGGCGCTGACGGTCCTAGTGGACTTGGCTACAGGCTTGGGATGTTCATAGGCCTGATATTGCTGGACGACGGCATCCATGGCCAACTGAATCCCAATATTGGCCTTGGTATGGGCCGCGTTGGTATAGTGTGGCCCGATTCGGGCGGTCTGCCCTTGCTTAATTCCGGCGACCCAGTTGCCAACCGTACTCATGCGCTTGAAATATAATTCATGGCGATAATGATGATAGTAAGCGGACGTGAAGAGCACAACGACGACAACCATCAGAACCATGGTCATGCCGACAACTAGAATACCGCTGGCGTCAACATCGTCGCGCTGGTTGTGGCCACCCGGTTCCGGGCGGATGGGGTGCTCAATACCAAGGCGTTCATCGTGAGACATATTTCACCTTTATGCGCTTTCCACCGCCAATGCTTCGGGCAATCGCGGATCCCGAAGGGGCAGCAATGACTTGTTGGCCAACAGATAAAATGTATGGGCGGTGAACACACCGCCAACGCCGATAACACAGAGCAGGCTGATGATGATTGACAGGGGATGCAGTGGCAACCAGACCATTTTTTCAGCCGCGGCGCCGATAAGCCTGTACGGGTCAAGCCCGTTGATAGGCGCCGAGAGGACTTTATGCGACTGGAGATAGACAGCGGGCTGAATCTGCCAGAAGAAATCCAGATATTGAAACACCAGCACCCAAACTCCCCAGAAGACCAAAGTACTGGGACGGCGTTTGGGCCAGCGCGATATCAAACCAAGAAACGGGATGAAAAAATGTCCGACGATAAGCGCGATAGAAATAGCCGCCCACGGGCCGATCTCTCGGAATTCAAAAAAAGCCGTCTCCTTGGGAACATTGGCGTACCAGATGAGAATATACTGGGCGAAGCAGATGTACGCCCAGAACATGACGAACGCTAAGAGCCACTTTCCCATGTCGTGGTAATGTTCTTTATTCACAACAGGGAGAAAGCCTTGTTTTTGAAAGCCGCGGGTGATGACGGGCAAGGCCGCGAGGAAAGTCACAGCGCAACCGCTGGCGAAGTAGAGCGGTTCGGCATAGCTGAGCCACTGAGGCTGCAAGCTCATGACGAGATCAACGCCAAAGAGGTTCATGATCCAGCACACCACGAGAAAGCACCAGCCAGAGTGTTTTTGCATACGAACCAGCCGCGAAACCTGACCATCCTGATCCTGGGCCAGAGACATGCGCCGGTAATAAATGCTTATGCCCGCCAGGACGCCGAGATACACGACAACCCGGGCAATGTAGAAGGGTGTGTTGTAAAATAACTGTTTATGGCGAAGCGAAACAGTTGACATCATGTAGGCGTGGCTGGTCCATGGAAAGATCACCTTCATGCCGATCAGAATCGGGATAAACAGAATCGCAAGAATGATGAAATTATTGGATATAGCCTCACCGATGCGGCGGATGACGTTGCTCCATGCCGCTTTGAATAAATGATGGGCCAGCACGAACCAGAGGGCGGAAACGGCCAAGGCAAAGAAAAACACCCACGCCGTCAGGTAGCTGCAAAGAAACTGCTTCATGTGATCATGAAGGCCAAGACCCAGAAGCGCTGCGAGGATCAGGGCCACGATGCCGGTTGCGCCGGCGAACTTGACGATCTTTGGAGCCATGCGCTCCATGTAAATCTGTTCGCGGGTTCCAAGTACTATGTTTTTATCAGACACGAGAGTCGTGCTCCTGCTACCAAAACCGGACTAACTTTTTGCCTTTTCATTGGGCTTCGCTTCCACTTTAAGAGGCTTGAGCGTAGTGCGAATGGGATATGGCAATTTGCCTACCGGCACCACTTTTTGTGATCTTTCCAAAGCCCTCACGTACGACACGATTGCCCAACGATCGACAACGGGTATCTGGTCTTTATATGACGCCATCGTGCCGACACCGTTGGTGGCGATATTGTAGATCATGCCATCTGAAAGGAAGGCCACGCCGGGGCCAAGGAGGTCACTTGGGGGAACCCAGTTCCCTGCCGCAGGAGACCCTTCTCTTCTAAGTTTCTGGTCCCACTGATTCACCGGCCCGTTGCCGCGACCGTCGTATCCGTGGCATGGCTCGCAAAAAATATTAAATTTAACCTGGCCTCTCTCCACAAAGCGTTTCGTCAACGGTATGGGGATATGTGTAAGCCACTGTCCCTGTCCGTGCACCAGCTTCTGGCCGTAGAGAATGGCATCGTAAATTTTCTGATGGCTAAGCACCACATGCCCCTTGGCCCAATTGTGCGGGTGAGCACGAGTTTCAGCCTGATTGACATAAATGAAGTCCTGCTGGGCCAGCGTGCCGGGAATGTGCGGACGCATAGCCCGTCCATCGGCAAAGAACTTGCTTGGCCGCTGCGGCTTGTAGTAGGGCTGCTTGTCCAAGTCTTGAATGATGGCCCAGCGCGGAGTCGTGGTGCGCCGATGGCGGGCCAGACAAATGAGTCCGAACGGCACCAGCGCGACCAAACCAAGATTGACATATATGTAAAAATTGCGCGTTTTACGTTTCATAACTCAGTCGCGAACCTCCTCGACGGCTAAGGCCCCGGCAGTATTGAGCAACTCGGTGGTTACTTTGATGTCAAATTTAGCGTCGCGGGCTTCGATGGCAATAAAGAACCCATCATCGGTGACCCGCTGGAAACGCTCACTGGTGAAAAGCGGATGCCTGAAGAGCGGCAATTTGCAAAAGATAAAGGTGGCGTAAAAGGTGGTTATCACGCTGGCCAGCACTGTCACAGGAAAGGCCAGGAACATATGGGGGCCAAGGCCCCAGTATGGTTTACCAGAAACAACAATGGGGTAGTTGTAGGCGTTGCAATACCACGCGAGCGCCAGCATACCAATGCAGGATAAGGTGGCGACAACAAAGACCACGACCGGCAATATTGAATTGCGCTGACCCATGACCTTATCCAACCCATGGACTGGAAACGGGCTGTAGCAATCCCAGCAGTAGTAGCCATTTTTGCGCAAGATGTTGGCGGCATTCATTAAGGACTGCGGATCGTGAAATTCCGCCAGCAGACCGTAGAGTACGGGCTCTCCGGCCGGTGTGTCCATGGATGGGTTATAGGTAGTCATCATAAGTTCCGTTTGAAAAGCTCCGTTATTCTACATTCCTGTATTCTTCCGGCAGATGCGTATGGGACTGCGGAAGAATGGATTTTACCTCAGCCATGGCGACCATCGGCAGATACCGACAGAAGAGTAAAAACAAGGTAAAAAAGAGCCCGAAGCTACCGGCAAACATGCCAATGTCGATAAGGGTCGGCGAATACATATGCCATGCGGACGGCAGAAAATCACGAGAGATCGATGTGACGATAATACTGAACCGCTCGGTCCACATGCCGAAGAGAGCCAGCAAAGCAATCGGAAGCGACAGCCACCAGGTTGTGCGGGCCTTTTTGAACCACAAGGCCTGTGGGATCACGCCGTTGCAGAACATCATGGCCCAGCCCATCCACCAATAGGGACCAAACTCACGGTTATAATAGGCGAACCGTTCGTAGATATTGCCTGCATAATAGGCAGTGAAAAATTCTATCAGATAGATGTAGAGAACGATGGATGAAAGCAAGAGCATAAGCTTGCCGAGATTATCCATGTGCCGTTCGGTAATCAGGTCCTTGAGGCCGAAAAGATGGCGCGCAGGGATCGCTAGGGCTATGACGGTGGCAAAACCGGAAAAAATTGCGCCTACGGTGAAATACGGAGGGAAGATGGTCTCATGCCAGCCAGGAATTTGGGAGACGGCAAAGTCGGTGCTGACGGTGGAGCTTACGGCAAGCACCAAGGCGCAGGCCAAGCCGCCCATGATGATCATTCCGCGATCATATATTTTCCAATGCCGGGCGGAGCCGCGCCATCCCAAGGCGAAGATGCCATAAAGCGTATGACGGGTGCGGGTTTTGGCGCGATCGCGAAGCGTGGCCAAATCCGGCACCATGCCAAAATACCAGAATAAGAACGAAAACGTGCTGTAGGTACTCACAGCCAGCGCGTCCCAGAGCAGCGGGCTGTAGAAATTAGGCCAATCGCCCATGATGTTGGGATAGGGGATGAGCCAGTAGGCGAACCACGGACGACCCACATGAATGGCCGGATAGATGCCAGCACAGAGTACGGAAAAGACGGTGGTGGCTTCCGCGAAACGGTTGATGCCGGTACGCCAGCGCTGACGGAACATGAGGAGTACGGCGGAGATCATGGTACCGGCATGGGCGATACCCACCCAGAAGACGAAATTAATAATATCGAACGCCCAAGCGTTGGGAGAATTGTTGCCCCACACGCCGACGCCGGTAAATACCTGATAGGCAATGGTGAGGAACAGCAGGCACAACAGCATAAGGGAGATGGTGAAGCACACGTACCATATTTTCGGCGCATGCCGCGCTTCTGGCGTGGCACATACGATTTTGGTGACGGCATGATAGGTGCCTTCACCGGTAACCAAAGGCTGGCGATTGGTGCAATCCTCGGCCGTATTATCGTAGCCGGTGTCCAGTCTTCCCTGAGGTATCTCAATCGTCGTCATACTTGCGTCACATCCTAGCGAAGCGGTCGGCTTCCTGTACTCCAATACTACATACTGCCCAGATCCGGCAACGCGCTGGGCGGAATCGCCGGATTAGGATTAGAAATTTTCGGCAGATAGGTGGTTCGCGGCTTCGTGAAAAGCATATCGTTGAGCAAACCGTAGCTGCGCGACTGATTTCGCAGTATCGCGACCTTTGATGTCTTATCCAATATATCACCAAACACGATGGCTTGGGCGGGGCATGCCTGCTGGCAAGCCATTACAATTTCACCATCGCGGATACGCCGATTCTGACGTTCCGCCGTGACGCGGGTAAGTTCAATGCGCTGGATGCAATAGGTACATTTCTCCACCACCCCACGCACGCGAATGCTTACTTCCGGATTCCGCTGCATCGCGACCAGATCATTCATGGGTTTACGAAGCAAATTGGGTTCATAAAGGTTCTGTAACGTGCCGCTGTTGTAGTCCAAAAAGTTGAAGCGGCGGACTTTATACGGACAATTGTTCATACAGTAGCGGGTACCGATGCAGCGGTTGTACGTCATCTGATTCAGACCATCGGCACTGTGACTCGTTGCCCCTACAGGACAAACCGCTTCACACGGGGCATTTTCACATTGCATGCACATGACCGGCTCATGTACCGATTCGGGCCGGGTAAGATCCGGCCCGCGGAAATAACGGTCGATACGCATCCACTGCATCTCTCGACCCATAAGCACCTGTTCCTTACCGACGATGGGAATATTGTTTTCGGCCTGGCACGCCACCACACAGGCTCCGCAGGCTACGCAGGCGGTGAGATCGACCGACAGCCCCCACTGGTAGCCGGTATTGTAATGATGCTCATCCCACAAATTAACGGCTGTCTGGCGTTTATGCCCTAGCGATGGATTGACCTGCAACTCTTTGAAAGTCGCCATATGCACAAGCTGGGGGATGCGCTCAGCGATGGTTTTTTCACCTGCAATGCCGATGACAAAATGGTTTTGCGTGGTGGCTAGCTGGTAGGTCTCATTGGTTGGCTTAATCTGGGCCACCGCCATATCCATATGAGTCGTGGGTCGCAATTGGTAGACATCAAAGCCCGTCCCTGTACCCACCACGCCGGATTTGGTGCGGCCGTAACCGTAGGGCAGAGTCAGGGAATGCTCCGGCTGGCCGGGCAAAGCGTAGACGGGCATTTTGAGCGTGCGTCCATCGACGGTAATTTCGATCATCTGCGGTTGATGACGACTCAACCCCATTGCCAGCGCGGTATTAGGATTGATCATGGCGGCGTTATCCCAGGTGAGCCGCGTCATAGGATCAGGTAGTTCCTGAAGCCAGCCGCTGTTGGCCCAGCGCCCATCGTACATTTTGGTATCGTGACGGAAGACGACTTCCATTTCGCCGGTTTTGAGTTTTACATTGGCAGCGGCGTGCAGCGCTGCCGCGAGAGCCGTGGCCAAACCGGCTGCGTGAACCCGCGCGGGCACGGGAGTAAAGGCGGTACCTTCAATATAGCCGTCAAACAGGGCCTTTTTCCATTTCCACTGACTGGATTTAATATTCAGGGCATCTTGCGCAATCTGGTAGCCAGTCAGATGCGGCTCACCGTTGAGTATCGCGACCACTTCGGCCGGGCTTTTGCCGTTGAAGATCGGCTCAATCATCGGCTGAACGATCGATATGGTGCCGTCATAGGTGCGGGCGTCGCCCCAGTTTTCCAGGTAATGACTTTCAGGCAGGTGCCAGTCGCATAGAGCTGAGGTTTCATCGTCGTAATCGGCCAGATGGATGCTGGTGGGCACTTTGGTCAGCGCGGCGGCAAAATTAATATCGACCGGAGCGGTAAACACCGGATTACCGCCAAGAATCACAAGCGTTTTAACCTTACCCGTGTTCATGGCGTCGGTTAATTCGGAGATGGCCTGGACATAAGTTTTACGTCCGGCATCCTGAACGTCATAGTACTTCACGGTTCTACCGGTACCGCCCAAGGCATCGTTCAATATGGCGGCCAGAGCGTGGACCACAGGTGGCTGGTGATGGCCGACGGTGATAACCGACTGTCCCCGATGGGCGAGCAAATCGGCGGCCATGGCGCTGCAGAGTTTGGCGTCATAACCCACCGGTGCGGCGGGCATCGTCGGCAGATCACAGGGCAGATTCAGGCCCTGCTTTTTCAATTCTGCCGCCAGCATGGCCACCGCAATGACAATATCCTTGCCTGCCATCGACATACGATGATTCATGTTTTCGGCTTGCGAACCGGTAATGGTAAAAGTGGATTCAATCGCATAGAACCGATTCATCGTTTTGGCCAGAGCGCCGGTGGTCGGGTTGGTCATCCGACGCCCATCGGCGAAATCACGGGCCAATTTCACCGATAGCGGGTCGCCGACAAACATGTCAAAATCAATGCTGAGAATAATCTGGGCGGCATGAAGGTCCGGAACTGCCCGCAGCGGCTTGCCAAAAGCCATCTGCAAGCCCATCCGATCGTTGTCAAACGAGATAGGCTCGTATTCCAACCACTGCATCTGCGGAAGCGTCTTTTGGAATTTTTCGCGCATGTAGCGAAGGCTGGGCGACGAATAGGCTTGTGAAAGTACGGCCACACCGGCGCCGCCATCTTTCCTGGCGTCGGCCCATTGGCCCTTCCAAAAGGATTGGAACGTCACCCAGTTGCTGTCGATGAATTTGCCACTGGCCCGCTGAACAACGCCTCTGGCGCGATCGGGGTCGTAGATGGTCATGATGCTGGCTTGGTCATACGAGTCGCTGCCGCCGCGATTCATTGGATGCGAAGGATTGCCATCGACCTTGATGGGGCGGCCATCATAACTGGTGACCATTAACCCCTGACCGATTCCGGAGATATCCATGGAGGTGGTGTATTGCACCGGAACGCCGGGATCGCGATTGGCGGGGCGGTGGGCATAGGGAGCCAAGTCCTGCACTGGGTAGCGTCGACAGCCAGCCAAACCCGCCAGAGCGAATGAGGCGCCCATGAGTTTGAGAAAGCGGCGACGATCGCCGGAAAGAAATTCCGATGCGCGCGAGGGAAATTCACGTTCAATGATGGCGGTGAATTCCGGCGTCCCGGCTAGCTCTTCCAAGCTTTGCCAGTAATGGCGCCCGACAGCAAACTTTTCAGTTAACGATGACATGTTTCGCAATCCGTTAATTGTTTGACACTTGGAATGTGATATCTCTTCATGAGGTACTTACCGAGATTATGGGGCAGCATCTGGACCGTAAGCCCAAGATCGTTCGCCAGCTTCACCTTGTTTTTTCCGGTCCAATTTAAGTTGGTAACCTGATTGCGCGGGCGGAGAAATGGTGCGGGGTTGCGATGGCAATTCAGACACCACGCCATATTGAATGGCTTAGCTTGATACACCCGGGTCATTTCATTCACCTTGCCATGGCACACCAGACAACTGATACCAGCATTGATGTGGGCTTCATGGTTGAAATAGACGTAGTCGGGCAGGTCATCCACCTTGATCCATGGGATCGACATCCCCGCCAAACTCTTTTTACCGGTACCGTAGCTGTTGCGAACGGCTTGGAGTTCGCGGCTTTTAGAGGCAATGAGCGAATGGCAGTTAAGACACGTTTGGGTTGGCGGCAAGGCGGCGTAGGCTGCACGTGCCACATCGGTGTGGCAGTATTCGCAATTGATGCCTAATTTGCCGGCGTGGAGGGCGTGACTGAAGGGCACTGGCTGCCGGGGTGCGTAATTAACGTTTAACGTTCGGGCACTGCAGCCATAGGCGATGAGGATGACCAGATATATGGGGATGATCAGGGTGGATACCACAAACACTTTCGTGAGCCAGTCTGACCATTTTGGAAACACAAAAAAAGGACGTTCGCTCATTTTACTAGCCGCAATCCTTAAACAAGCCGCCACCTATTGGCCGGGCATTAATACGAGGCTCAAGCGACGACTTTCCAACAATCATCACAACGTCTCAAAAACCGAGATTGTGAAACTTTGCACAAAGTCTGGACGGTGATGGTAGTATGATCCGCCAAAGTTGTCAAATGCATGCATCACCATCACAACTACGCTCCCAAGCGAGGCGGAACCCGCAGTCAAACCAGCGCCAAACCTCGCGGCGGCATTATGGCATGCATGGGGCAAAATTTCAATCATGTTTTTGAATTTTCTGAAATCTTTATGCCACCGCACCCAAGTCCAAGTGGCAGAGAAAAATCATCTTTGGGAACCCCGTCGCCCATGCACGATGGCCAAGTGACCGCCTCGCCCATGAAAACTTTTTAAGGTGAGCAAGTTTAAGCCATAAAACCAGCATGGTATATGATGCTCAGGCGTTGAATTTGACACTTCCCTCATAAAAAACTATAGATGACTGCCGATGGATTGCTGCAAAAGGCGGCTAGGAGTCTGCCCAAGTAATAACTGGAGCTATGGTTATATGGATATGCGTCAACTGGGTGCTTCCGGCGTCAAAGTCACGCCGATTATTTTTGGTGCGTGGGCGGTCGGCGGATGGATGTGGGGTGGAGCGGATGATCAGCAATCGATCGACACCATCCGGGCGGCGATTGACGCAGGTGTCAACACCATCGATACCGCCGCGATTTATGGTATGGGCCACAGTGAAACGCTGGTGGGCAAGGCGATAGCCGGGCGCCCGCGCGATCAAGTGGTCATTGCCACCAAATGCGGAATGCGCTGGGACGACCCCAAAGCCGAGGGTATCGAGCCGTGGAATCAAAAAACGCCCGACGGCCAGGATGTGGTGGTGCGTAAAAATTCCAAACCGGCGAGTATCGCGTGGGAAGTTGAACAAAGCCTTAAGCGGTTGAACACCGATTACATTGATTTATACCAGATCCACTGGCCTGATACGTCAACCCCGCTGGAGGACTCGATGGCTGCGATGGAAAAGTTGCGGGAGGCTGGCAAGATCCGGGCGATCGGCGTAAGCAACTACAATGTGCAGCAGATGCAGCAGGCCGGCAAAGTGGTGAAACTGGCGAGCCTGCAGCCGCCCTACAGTGTTTTGCGGCGCGGTATTGAAAAAGAAATACTTCCCTATTGTCGCGACCATGATATTGGCGTGATGGTATATTCACCATTGGAACGCGGCCTGCTGACGGGCAAGGTAACCGTCGACCGCAAGTTCCCTCCGGGCGACCATCGCGCTGAACATAAGCTCTTCACCGTGGATAGCCGTCGCCGCATCTTGACGGCATTGGAATCGATCCGCCCCATCGCAGCGAGGCACAAGGCGAATTTTGCACAGATCATCATTAATTACACCATACATGTGCCGGGCATCACGGCGGCATTGGTAGGTGCCAGAACGGTGGAGCAGGCGCAATCCAACGCCTTCGCCATGACGTTCACCCTGTCGACGGATGAACGGCAGGTGATTCGCGGGGCTTTTGACCCGCTGGTGGTCTGATGGGCGTGGCCATTTTTTCGGGCAGCGACACCGGGCAAGCCCGGTGCTATATATGGGGGACATTGCCACGGGCGGTATATAGCCACCGGATTGCCGGTGGTTGACGCTTTGGCGGATAGCGGATGGACCGCGTGGTACGCCGGCGATTTCTCCGAGCACCTTTGGGTGCGCGGGTTTCCTCACCGCGTGGGCTTTTCGGGAAGTTCCGAGGAAACGCCGTAAATCGCCTGCTTTTCGATGATTTCACCTCCGTCCGGAAAAATGGCCACGCCCGGTCTGATCGCGGCTCGCCGCAGGGCTTGCCTAACCCGCGATGTGCTGGTATCACATGGCACACGGTGGAGACGATGTTCGGTCGTGATTCCCGGCGTTTCCAGTGGTCTGGCATCAAGCAAGAAGGAGTGTTTTCACATGCGGTATCAATCGATTCTACGCTCGGTACTCTCGACGGCAGTGCTTCCATCGGCCTTTGCGGCGGCGCTTTTTTTGGGTGGATGCGCCCAACCACAATCCAACATGTCAGCGCCGAGTCTCTACAGCCAGCTCGGTGGCGAAAAGGGAATCACCACAGTGGTACACACCTTTTTGATCAACGTAAGCAAAGACCCGCGTATTAATGGCCGATTCGCGCATGCCAATTTGGCGCATCTTCAAATTGCGCTGGTCGATCAAATTGGCGAACTTTCCGGTGGACCGCAGGTATATACCGGGCCAGATATGTACCAAGCCCACAAAAACATGCACATCACGGATGCCGAGTGGAAGGCATTTATGCAGGATTTTTGCAACACGCTTAAACAGGAGCGCGTTGCCCCCTTGGCCCAGCAGGAACTGTTAGGCTTGCTGACGCCGATGAAGTCCGACATCGTGGGCCACTAATCCAGTCATTGGTCGTGGGACTCTTAACTGATGGGCAGTTGCAGACGATTAGATTAAAGACGGTCTGGGCGCCCGGGTGGGTCGTCGTTGGATGGCCGCTCGCCTGAAGTGCGCGATCGCATAAAATGGCGCACGATGCAATCAATTACTCACCGATTTTTGCCACTGCTGAACCCGATGGTGGGAGGCATTTATTTGGGCCCGCCGGGTTGGAAGTTGTCGGCGATTCCGCCAGCACCGGCGGATAATGCACCACCGTCTTTGGAGCGGCCGACCAATCGGTTGGAAATGCTCGCCTATCTGAATAACATCGCTTTGCAGCCAACCCATCCTCAAATACGGGCTTTGGTTGCACAGATCAATGCCATTGGCGACCGGCAGGTTAGCAAACTCATCATAAGTGGATTATCGCTGGTTCCCGAGTCACGCATCGGAGCCATTTGCGCCCAACTGGACGCCGAGGCCATTGTGGCCGCGATAGAACTTATCGCGCAGGTATTTTCGTCACCGCCAACGCTCCTGGTCTTTGACCGGAGTGATCGCCGCGATTTGCGTTCTCTGCTTCGTATGGCACGCAAGCGCTGCCGATTGCTGGGCCTGGTGACACGCTATCCAGCGGCGCATCCCGCGGTTCTGGCGCGGATTACAAGCGGTTGCCGCGCCGTGGATCCCGTAGACGAGGGGATAGTGTCGGTCGATCTGCTCTCGTGCCTGCTTCTGGGCCGGGCGTTGCAAAACCGTGCGCGTTCTTCGCACCGTCCGGTGCAGATTTTCACCACCGGCCATGTTCCGCGCGTGATATGGGCTGCCATTGGTGCACCGGTACACGATATTTTTCTACAGGCTGGCATTGACCCGGGGGCGATGCAATGTATTGCCAATGGCATGCTCGCCGGCAGAGAATTAAATCTATCGACCGCATTGATGCAATGGGATATTGAGACGCTTGCCCTGCGTCCATTTCCAAAATTGGAAGTGGCGGTGGATTGCATCCGGTGCGGTTGGTGCGTACAGAGCTGTCCTACGGCTATTAACCCAGCCGCGCTCTATGCATCGCAACGCCTGCATGAAGGGGTAGCGCTGGCGGACCGGCGCGATTCATTGGCGTGCATTGATTGCGGTTTGTGCAGCTATATCTGCCCGTCGCGGCTGCCCTTGTCTGCATCCATCGCAGAGATGCGCAACCAGATAGAATTTAACCTGGTATCGGCGGCCGGAGGCTCATCGATATGACGAGCATCAGCACGACTGAAAGCGCGTCCAGCGCCAACATGGTGCACCGACCGCCATTTTTAAATTGGCCGGTTGCCCGGCGTGAGTTTTACCAATCCATCATGATCGCGCTCAGTTTGCCGTTGCTTTGGGGCATAGGTATTTTCGGCGTGCGCGCATTGCTGATTATTTTCAGCACGGTGCTGGCAGCCGTGCTTACGCAGGTGGTGTTGCGTCGCGTTACACGTCGTTGTGCGTGGATGCCGTTCAACCACACGATTATCTCGGCGATGATGCTGGCCGCGTTGTCGCCTGAGAGTTGCCCCATTTGGCTCTCTGCCGCAGCGGGCGTGGTCATGACAGGTTTAATATTCCTGGCTGGACTGCCGGGACGGCATCGGGTTCATGCGGGGTTGCTGGTCGCCCTGCTGTTGAGCCTGGCGGTGGGGCAATCCCAAAGCGGGCCGATATTGATAAGAGACACCTTGCTGGTGGGCCATTTGACGCGAACCGTCACACTTGGTCATTATCGCTGGCCCCGGCACACCACGGTCCGCGGCAACGATGCGGTGACGCTTCCGATGCCCGATTATGTGCTATCCCGAACCCTGCGCAGGGTATCAGATCGGCCCGCGAGTCAAAAAGCCCATAACGAGCTGAATAACGCATTTGGCGCGCTGTTGCCACCGCCACCGGCATTATTTCTTGGTGCCATGCCGGGACGTGTAGGAGTGGTGGGTGTTTTGGGCATTCTCATCGGGGGCCTGATGCTGGGATATCGAAATATTCTCAATCCCGCCGCGTGGGGCATGTTCATTTTCTTCGTACTCTTGGGACTGTTATTTGGCCCGTTATCCGCCCACGCGTTACATCACGAATTCTGGCAAAGCCTGGGCGGGATATGGTATTTACCTCCGGAGCGGGCCATTTATCTGCTGTACGTGGAGCTTTTTACTGGCGACTTTCTGTTTGCGTCGGTATTTCTTTTGGCTATGCCAGGGACGCTACCACTTAATCCGCGGGCGCGCTGGGTGTTTCTACTTGCCGCTGGCCTGCTGGCGGCGCTGTTTTCCCGCATTGCCCTGCCACTGCCTCCGGCCACGACTGCCATCTTAATGATGATGCCACTGGCACCGTGGCTGGATTCCATTTTGCCCCGGCGCAGTTGGCTGGGAGATCAGCGTTGATTGGGAGGCTGATCAGCGGCGGTTGCTTTTTCAGTTGGTTTGGGGGCGGGGCCGACCAGTTTTTTCTCAGTGCCCGCCAGCAGGCGGGAAATATTACTGCGATGTTTAATGATAATCAGCAGTGAAAATGCCGCCGATGCCGCCAGCAGGGGCCACAACTCCATCCACGGCTGCGGCGGCAGCCAGTACCACGCATGCGGCGCGTATCTGCCGGCAAAAAGCACCGCCAGCGGAAAGACCACTGCACCTGCCAGGGAACTCAGTGAGATAATGCGTGAGACAAGAAAGACCAATATAAATACAATACACGCGACAGCGACACCAAAAGTTGAGACTGGCCATATCCCCAGTGCAGCGCCAAACGTGGTGGCTACCCCCTTGCCGCCCTTGAATTTCAAGTACACGGGAAAGACATGCCCGAGAATGGCGCCGCTGGCGGCGATCAGTGGCGGCCAGTTGCTGGTTCCCCAATGGGCGCCGGCCAGACTGGTAAGCAAAACAGGTGCAAATCCCTTGGCAAAATCAAGCCCAAAGGTCAGCCAGAAATAGCGCATTCCCAGCAGACGACCGACATTGGTGGCGCCGATGTTGCCGCTTCCCTGCGTGCGGATGTCGATCCCTTTAGCCTTACCCACCAGCAAACCGAAAGGAATGGACCCGAGCAGGTACGCCCCCACCGCCGCCAAGATCATTTCAACGCCTGATAACACCAACCGTCCCCCATTGAATACACAATACCGTGCGCCGACCATGCCAGTCGGATGTTCACCGGCCACCGAGGTTCAGTACATCCGCGTAAATATGTCTCAGTCGGTCCATGTAGGCATCGGGTGAGAGCACCGCCAGACGGCTTGCCGCCTCGGAAGCCCTATGCAGTCGCATTGGCCAATCCGGTTGTAATGCCTCCAGCGCCGAGGTCATTTCTGCCACGCTGCGAGGGGAATCAACAATGACACCCATCTGCAATGCTTCAACCAGATCGGCCGCTCCCAGAAACCGCGTGCTTATAACATCCAGCCCATGTACCATGGCTTCGAGAGCCACCAGACCGAAACTATCGTAAAACGTGGGGAACAATAGTGCATCAGCCGACGCATATATCTTACCCATTTCGCGGGTGGGGCCGATAAACTTCACACGTGGACTGACGCCCAGATCCTCGGCGAGTTCCAAATACCGACGCACCTTGCCCATCCCCACCACGATAAGAAACCAATCAGTGGTGGCAGCCACGGTGCGGATCGCCCACGCCAATCCCTTGCGCCGAAAGTCATGGCCGGCAAACACCGCCACTCGTGCCGGGGTGGGCAGGTTGTACATGGCCCTGAACCAGTCACGGTCCTGCCGCATCTGAGATGGCGATGGAGCGGTATACATCATCGGGTTTTCCAGCCGTATCAGCCGATGGGCCGGCACCTGATAAAAGCGGGAGAAATCTTTCATCACCATGTTACTGATACATATAATTTTGGCGGCACCGCCCCGATTCACCGGCGAACAGGCGGATTTTTCAAGCGCCAGCAGCGCCCGCTGCTTGCCGGAAATACCCAGCGTCAACCGCTTTAAACCCGCGGCTGCGGAATGATCGCGCGAATGCACCGCCTGGTGCTGCATCCGCAGGTACACGCCGGGCTGCGGATGGTAAACATCACCGGGATAGGCCACGGAGATCGAGTGGACCAAGTCCGGTTTGTGCTTGCGGCACCACTGCCGCACGCCCCGTCCAAACTGCCGAAATCCCATCCCCGTGCTGAGCTTCACGGCACGAATTTGGTGAATGGTTACGCCCGCTACAGATGCCGTCTGAATGCCACCAGCCGTAGCGGATTTAATGGCATCGTGCGATGCACCACGGTGCGCCGCCTGATAGCGATCACGCCGACGGCTGCTTTTGTGACACACGACTTGAACGTCGTGACCGCTAGCCACGAGCTGTTCGGCAAGCCATACGGCAAAGTGCTCGGCTCCACCCCGAGCGGCGTCAAAATGCTCAATCACCAAAGCTATTTTCATATTTTACGTGCCTCGATGGCTTGTTCCACCGCCGCTTTAACCATCTCCACCGTTATACCCCGCATGCAGCGGTGATCAATCGGACATACCTTGAGTTGGCACGGGCCGCATGCCACCGGCACGCTGACAATTTGCTCGCATGCGTCGTAAGTCTGAGCCCAGCGCGTATCTGTTGGGCCAAAGAGCGTCACCAGCGGACGGGCAAATGCGGCCGCAAAGTGGCGCGGGCCGGTATCATTACAGACCACTAATCCCGACCGCGCCACAAGGGCCTTGACGGTACCCAGCGCCACGGGATTTTCCTGCGCCGCTAAATTGGTTACACGCAATTGTTCTGCCGCCGACAGGTGGTTGATCACCTCGGCAAGCATCGGTTTTTCAGCGGGTGCGCCGGCCAGCAGGATATGCCATTTCCGACCCGCACCGCCCCCAGCCAGCCAACGAATTAAATCTGCAAATCGGTCCGGCGGCCAGCATTTTGACGCGCCGAAATTCGCCCCGGGAAACACGACTGCATAGGGCGTTGGAATGTGATTATCGGCAAGGAATTGCGCCGCTTCGGTCGTTTCCTGGCAACTGCAAAAAACCTCCATGTGCAACCGGGCGCTTGATGGTGGAATTATGGCTTCACTGGCAGCGGGACGGGGGCGGGCCGCCGAGCCGAATGTACCTTGCAATACATCTATAAGTTTTAAATAATACTCAACCGTCGATAGGGGCTGATAGTTACGCCACCGGCACACCCGGCGCCGAATCACACGCAAAGGGGCTATGCGGCGAGATCCGACTTCGGCCGGCGGGCCATCTGCCGATCCGCTGGCTATGTGCTGGCGAAAACGTGCCCGCTCCAACTGCTGGGCGATTTCAGCATCGGTTCGCACGGGAGCCTGCAGGTACGCGGTTAACAACACTCGGCGGCCATCACGTTCATAACCAATGCGTACTGGAATACCTGCCCGCCACGCGATCAGCGCCGACCGCCAACTGTTGGGCAAAATGATGGCCACATCAAAATGCTCATTGGCCAGCATTCGGGCGGTGGCGCCGATATGAATCTTCTGGTCTCGATACTGGTATGGAAAAGTGCGATGGACATACGGCATGCCAGTAAGAACCGGCGCCACCAACGACCGGGCCAATGCGGTAATCTTGGGTTTTGTCGGCAACGCAGCCAGTGATTTAAGCAGCGGTGTGGCCATCACCCCATCACCCAACCAATTGGGCATAATCACCAGCACGTTTTTGGCGTCCGTAGACGATACCTCATTCACCCCACCATTGTGCGACAGCGGGCGGTATTTTTCCAATTTGTCACGGGCATGGCTTCGGCACCAGCAGGTACAGGCCGCCATTGCTAAAACGACAGGCTGAAGCGCAGCGTCGCTACCAGCGCATCGGGATATATTCCGCCTCCGTCATTGATAACGTATTGCAGGTCCGGCTGAATCGAAATGCCGTGAGGGAAATTGAACGTGTAAAACGCCTCGAAATTTAATTCATAAGGTTTAGGCAAACCAGCCTGTGAACTGATGTGTCCCCAGTTGTACCCCACACCAAGCTGATCGTTGGGGCGACTTGGTATGAGGCCGGTGGCCAAAAGCCCGCCCAATGACGTGAAATCGATGCCGCCGTCGGCCACCTGCTGATCACCGCCGCCAAGAATTTCATATGCCGCCAGACTCTGGTCCTGATCGTTGGCCCAGAGGGTCTGGTCGATATACCCATAGCCGCTGCCTCCACCGGACTGCACCGATCCGCCCAGCGTGCTAAGCTGCCCGGTGCGCCAAGTGCCGCCCAAGGCCAGCACTCCCGGTAAATTGCCGTCGATCTGCCAACGGTAATCTCCCTCGGCAATCAGGAACGTGCCGACCGGTTGCCCGGGAGGTTCCAGCGTGTTGAGCACTTGGTCAAATGCGGACGGATGGAAGCGGTCAAAATAATAGGCACCAAACTTGAAGGTTAACGGTCCACTGGGATTCAGCACCGTGACGATACCGGGCGCCGAAGACGGATAATAGGACGAACCAATGATCGTCGGAAAGGTTGTTGGTGACGGATTAAGGAATGCCTGGGCATCGGGCGGTTCGCCAAAAAAGTCGGCGGCGTCCTGCCGACCCACGCGAACTTCAAATGATTTTCCAAACATCTGGTCGTAGTACAGTTGGTAAAGCGCACTAAAGGGAGGGGCGTCATTGTTGTCAAAACCGAGCAGAGACCCCACTTGCGTGGCATTGCCGTTTTGCCCCCATAGCCCTTCATAGCTGGCGAAAATGGTTCCGCCGCGCAGATGGAAAAGCTTTTGGGTATTCAAGCTGACATTTAATGTTAGTAGTGTGCGATAGGCTGACCGATGCGTCGCCAAACCACCGGATAGATCGTACGATCCATCAGTCTCCAGCGAACCTGTGAAATTAATCCCCGTATTTTGAAGCCTAGACCGCAGGCCGAACCAATTGCCGGTCAGATCACCGGAATAACTCGATCCGGAAACGGCGGCTGTATTTTGGACGGCCGGGGCAGTCGACGCGGCCAGCGGCGCCGCGGTGGGATCATCCGCGACCGCCAGTTGTATCCCGGCTACCGGGAAAAATGCTACAGACACCACCACGCCCAAACGCCATCTGCTGCGCCACTGCCGGTAGGCGAACCATCCCCTATTGACATCCCAACGCATGAAAACCTTCCCTTTCGAATATTGAATATTTCGTAACCGTTCACGGGTAAAAGTGGCGAAATTTGTTAAATAACCGATGTTTTTGGCGATGCAGGCCTATTTTAGGGCTGTTTTTTGCACATTAGCCCTATAATATCAGTGGGTGTGCCCGTTTTTGTCGGGAAGTAAAAATATGGCATAATAGGGTGTGTTC